>NZ_JBEPCJ010000054.1:0-71660 GCF_040299565.1 Spirillospora sp. NPDC000708 | reverse complement strand
GCCGTCATGGCCTGCCCATGACGGCGGCCCGCCGCGGCTCAACCAGCGAGGGCGGACTTGAGGTACTCGACCTGGACCAGGAGGAGGTTCTCCGCCACGACCTCCTGCGGGGTCATGTGGGTGACGCCCGACAGCGGCAGGACGGTGTGCGGGCGGCCGGCGGCCAGCAGCGCCGACGACAGCCGCAGCGTGTGCGCGGCGACCACGTTGTCGTCGGCGAGCCCGTGGATGATCATCAGCGGGCGCCGCAGCTCGCCGGCCATCTCGATCAGCGAGTGCGCGGCGTACGCCTCCGGCTCCTCGTCCGGGTGGCCGAGGTACCGCTCGGTGTAGTGGGTGTCGTACAGCCGCCAGTCGGTGACCGGCGCGCCCGCGATGCCCGCGTGGAACACGTCCGGGCGGCGCAGCACCGCCAGCGCCGCGAGCCAGCCGCCGAACGACCAGCCGCGGATGCCGACCCGGTCCAGGTCGAACGCCGCCGGATGCAGCCGCGCCGCCTCGATCAGCGCCGTGATCTGGTCCTCCAGCACCGGCTCGACGAAGTCGCCGCGGACCGCGCGGTCCCAGACCGGGCCGCGGCCCGGCGTGCCGCGGCCGTCCGCGATCACCACGGCGAAGCCCTGGTCGGCGAGCCACTGCGCCTCGCAGTACGCCCGCTGGACGGCCAGCACCCGCTGCGCGTGCGGGCCGCCGTAGGGGTCCATCAGGACGGGCAGCCGCCCGTCGCCGGGCTTCCAGCCGGTCGGCAGCACCACGGCGGTGCGGATCTCGCGGTCCCCGGCGCGCAGCAGCTCGACCCGCGGCGTGATCACCGGGGTCTCGGCGAGCGACGCGACCGGGTGGATCCCGGACGGCCCGCGCACCTCCACCTCGGTCCCCGGTCGATCCAGCCGCGCCCCCGTGACCACCGTCACACCGCCGGCCCGCGCCCCGCCGAACACGCCCTGCCCCTCCGTCAGCCGGAGGATCTCCCCTGCGTCGTAGGAGTACAGGTGGACCTCGGTGGGCTCCTCCGACGCGGTGAACAGGATCGACTCGCCCTCGACGGCGAGGATCGAGCGGACCTGCAGCCCGCCCGGCGTGACCGGCTTCCCGCCGATCGTGATGCGGCGCGTGTCGGTCTCGCGGTCCTCGGTGACCCAGACCAGCTCGCCCGTCCCCGTGTGCGCGGGCAGGCCCGGCACGATGTCGGTCCACACCGGGTCGTGCTCGTTGTGCACCAGCGACGTCTCCCCGTTCGACGGGTCGACCCGCAGCACCCGCTGGGACCGCTGGTCCCGCGGCTGCACGACGATCAGCAGGCCGTGCCGGTCCCAGGACGCGGTGACGACGTAGGGGAACATGCCGCGGTCCCAGGCGACGCCGAGCCGGCCGCCGTCCACCTTCACCAGCGCCAGCGACACCAGCGCGTTCGGCGTGCCCGCCGCCGGGTAGGCGATCTCGGCGGGCGTCCGGTCCGGGTTCGCGGGGTCGGCGATGTGCCAGCGCTGCACCGGCGTCTCGTCCACCCGCGCGACGAGCAGCGTCCCGCCGTCCGGCGACCACCAGTGGCCGCGCATCCGGCCCATCTCCTCGGCCGCGACGAACTCGGCGAGCCCGTAGGAGATCTGGTCCGACTCCGGCTGCACGACCGCCCGGTCGTCCGAGCCGTCCATCTCGATCACCCGCAGCGTCCGCCCGGACACGTAGGCGACGCGGCGGCCCGCCGGGTCGGGGCGCGGGTCGAACACCGGCGCCTGCGCGGGCAGCTCGCGGACCAGCCCGCCCTCGATGTCGGCGACGTAGAGCCGTCCGCCGAGCGTGAACACGGCCTGCCGCATGTCCCGGTCGGTGGCGTACCCGACGATGCCGCCGGCCTGCTCCCGCGCGCGCTCCCGGCGGGCCCGCTCCTCGGCGGGCAGGTTCTCCTCGCCCGGGACGTCCAGCGCGGCCGGGTCGGCGACGAGGCGCTCCTCGCCGGTGCCGGTGTCCAGCGTCCACAGGCAGGTCACCGGATCGTCGCCCGCCCTGGTGCGCAGGAACGTCACGCGCGTGCCGTCCTGCGCGATCTGGAAGGCGCGCGGGACGCCGAGGCTGAAACGGCGGGTGCGGGCGCTCTGCCGCGGATAGCTGATGCTCATGGCATCCGAGTCTGCCAGCCCGCGAGCCTCCCCGAACGGCGGCGCGGCGCCGTTGCCTGCCCCTATGATTCCGGGCGGTCATCGCGGCCGGGGAACGGCCCTTGGGCATGGCCCCGCTCGCGTAAGCTCAAGACCTCCCCAAGCTTTTGTCTCGCGGGCGTTGAAGGAGTGGTCCATGCCGGAGCTGCAGCCGGGCGATCCCCGGCGGCTGGGCTCGTACGAGATCGTCGAACGGCTCGGCGAGGGCGGCCAGGGGGTCGTCTACGCGGGCGTCGACGCCTCGGGTAACAGGGCCGCCATCAAGCTGCTGCGCACCGATCTCGCCGCCGACGCCGGCGCGCGCAACCGGTTCGTCCGCGAGGCGCAGGCCGCCAAGCAGGTCGCCCGCTTCTGCACCGCGCAGGTGCTGGAGGCGGACGTCGCGGGCGACCAGCCCTACATCGCCAGCGAGTACGTGCCGGGCCCGTCGCTGTACAAGCAGGTCACCGAGACCGGGCCGATCACCGGCGCGGCGCTGGACCGGCTGGCGATCGGCACCGCCACCGCGCTGGTCGCGATCCACCAGGCCGGGATCGTGCACCGCGACTTCAAGCCGCACAACGTGATCATGGCGCCGGACGGCCCGCGGGTGATCGACTTCGGCATCGCGCGGGCGCTGGACACCGGCCAGACCAACGCGACCAAGGCGATCGGCACCCCGTCCTACATGGCCCCCGAGCAGGTGGCGGGCGCCACCCTCACCGAGGCCGTGGACGTGTGGGCGTGGGCGACCACGATGGTGTTCGCCGCGACCGGGCACCCGCCGTTCGGCGACGACACCGTGGTCGCAGTGATCAACCGGGTGATGAACGAGCCGCCGTACCTGGAGGGCGTGCCCGCCGACCTGCACCGGCTGGTCGCGGCGTGCCTGGTGAAGGAGCCGGAGCGGCGGCCCACCGCGCAGCAGCTGATGATGGCGCTGATCGGCAGCGGGCCGGGCGGCGCCGGCCAGACCCGGATGGACGACCCCGGGCAGGCGACCACGATGCTCGCGGAGGGCTCCACGCTCGCCGCCGGCGCGGGCGCCGCCGCGGCCTTCGGCGCGCACCAGGGCGGGCCCCACGGCGGGCAGACGCAGCGGGTCTCGCCGGCGAACTACACCGGCACGCTGCCGCCCGTCCAGCAGCCCCCGTACCGCGGCGGCGGCCGGCACACCGGCTACGACGACTTCGAGCCGGAGCGCCGGTCCAAGTGGCCGATCTTCGCGGGGATCGCGGCGATCGCGGTGCTGGCGCTCGTCGTCGGCCTGTTCATGGCGAACCGCGGCGGCGACGACACCCCGGGCACGGGGACGTCCCCGACGGTCTCGGACTCCTCGTCGGTCTCCGACAGCCCGACCGAGGACCAGCCCACGCAGGACCAGCCGACGTACACCCGCCCGACCCGGCCCCGGCACACGGCGCCCACGCGCCTCCCGACGAGCGAGGCGCCGACCAGCGAGGCGCCGACCAGCGAGGCCCCCACCAGCGAGGCCCCCACGTCGCACTCGCCGACCACCAACCCGACGCACACCTCGGGCGGCGGCGGTGGCGGCGGTGACGGCTCCGGCGGTGGCGGCGGCGGTGGCGGCGGAGCGGGGACCGGCGGCTGACGGCCGCCCGCCGCGGCGCCGTGCCCGCGCGGGCAGGGCGGTCATCGCCGTGCCCGCGCCGCCTGAGTAGGCTCGTGACCATGAAGGAGCCGCGGATCCTGTTCGTCCATGCCCATCCGGACGACGAGTCCATCGGGACCGGGGCGACCATGGCCAAGTACGCCGCCGAGGGCGCCCACGTCTGTCTCGTCACCTGCACGCTGGGCGAGGAGGGCGAGGTCATCCCCGATGAGCTGCGCCACCTGGCGTCCGACAAGGAGGACCGCCTCGGCGAGTACCGGATCGGCGAGATGGCGGCGGCCGCCGCGGCGCTCGGCGTGCGCGACCACCGCTACCTCGGCGGTCCCGGCCGGTGGCGCGACTCGGGCATGATGGGCACCGCCACCAACGACGACCCGCGCAGCTTCTGGCAGGCCGACGTCGAGGAGGCCGGCGCGGAGCTCGCGAAGATCATCCGGGAGGTCCGGCCGCACGTCATCGTCACCTACGACGAGCGCGGCAACTACGGCCACCCCGACCACATCCAGGCGCACCGCGTCGCCTGGCGGGCGTTCGAGATGGCCGCCGACCCGTCGTTCACCGGCGGCGGCGAGCCGTGGCGGGCCGCGAAGTTCTACGCCTACGCCACCCCCCGCACCGTGCTGGCGCGGGCGATCGCGGTGATGCGCGAGGCGAAGCTGCCGTTCGCGCGGGTCGCCGGGCTGGACGAGCTGGGCTCCGGCGTCCCGGACGGGCAGGTCACCACGGTCGTGGACGCCCGCGCGCACCTGCCCGCCAAGCTGGCGGCGCTGCGCGCGCACCGCACCCAGATCACGGTGGCGCCGGAGGAGGCCGGGCCGTTCTTCGCGCTGTCGAACAACCTCGGGCAGCAGGCGTTCGGCACCGAGTACTTCATCCTGCAGGCGGGCGAGCTCGGCCCGGTCGGCCCGGGCCGCCGCGAGACCGACCTCTTCGCCGGTCTGGACGACGCGGAAGGCTGACCGGCTGGATACGCTGAGGCCGTGAACGAGGACGACGAGGCGCGGGTGAGCCTGGCCAAGGACGATCTTCCCGCCGACGCGGCGGGCGGCGCGTCCGCCGCCGGCGGCGCGGGAGGCCGCGGCGAGGGCCCGCTGGAGGCGCTGGTGACGGGCGCGGCGTACGCGGCGCTCGGGCTGCTCGGCGGGGTCTTCGGCCTGGTCGGCTCGTACGCCCAGGAGTGGACGGCCGGGGACGTGCCGGTCACCTCGATCGTGCTGGTGCCGCTGGTGTACGCCATGGTCCGGCTGGCGGGCCTGGGCATGGGCGGCAAGATCGGCGCGGCGGTGCCGGCGGTGGTGTGGGGCGCCGCGGTGATCGTGATGTCGATGCAGCGGCCGGAGGGCGACCTGGTCGTTCCGGGGACGCTCGCGGGGTATGTGTACATCGTCGGCGGCATGGTGGCCGCGGGAATCGCGGTGGCGCGGGTCCCGTCGCCCGGCCCGAGCGGGCAGTGGCTCACCGGGAGGGCGGCGCGCACCCGCGGGTAGGGGGATCGCTAGGGTGTGCGCGTTGTGAGCGGCGACCGTGTGGACCCGAGCGTGGATCCGGAGCTCTTCCGCCGGGTGGCGGGCAGGTTCGCGACGGGCGTCGCGATCGTGACGAGCGTGGTGGACGGCGCCGACCACGCCATGACGGTGAACGCGTTCGCCTCGGTGTCGCTGGACCCGCTGCTGGTGATGTTCTGCCCGGAGAAGATCGCGCGCTTCCACGACCTGGCGCTGGACGCCGGCGAGTGGGCGGTGTCGGTGCTGTCGGAGGAGATGCGGGACGCCTCGCAGTGGTTCGCGACCCGCGGCCGGATGCTGGACGGCCAGCTCCAGGGCTGGGACCACACGCGGGGCCCGGTCACCGGCGCCGCGATCTTCACCGACGCCGTCGCCGCCCTGGAATGCCGCACCCACGCCGTCCACGACGCCGGCGACCACAGCATCGTCGTCGGCGAGGTGCTGAGCCTGCACCTCCCGTCGCCCGACGCCCGTCCCCTGATCTTCTACGGCGGCGGCTACGGCCGCCTCGCCCGCTGACGCGGCGAGCCGCCGTCATGGGCACTGCCATGACGGCGGCTCGCCGCGAGTGAACGTGCTTCGGGTCAGCTCTGCACGGTGGCGGGGGCGGGCTCGGCGGTGCCCGGCGCCGGGGTGGAGCGGTAGCCCTTCACGCCGAAGCAGGCGGCGGCGCTGGCGAGGACGACGGCGATCGGCAGGATCATCGTCGGCTTCATCGCATGCACGAAGCCGTGCGAGAACACCTGGCCGGCGACCTGCTGGATCTGGTGCGCCACGCTCTGCGGGACGCCCGGCGGCAGCTTCTGCTGGGTGCCGGTCTGGCCCGCGCCGACCTCAAGGCCGCCCTTGGCGGCGCCGGCGAAGCCCTTGACGAACCCGGGCCGCACGTCCGGCGGGAGCGCCGCCGCGCGGGTCGCGGCCTGGTCCTTGAGCGACGAGGCGAGCTGGTTCTGCAGGACGGCGCCGACGGCGGCGCTGCCGAGGACCGAGCCGATCTGGCGGACGGTGTTGTTCACGCCGGACGCGGCGCCGGCCAGCCGGGGCGGCACGTTCCGGGTCGCCTCGGTGGCCATCGGCGCGAACACGCCGCCGATGCCGAACCCGGCGACGACGAGCGCGGGGATGAACGCGGTCCAGTCCGTGCCGACCTCGGCGACCAGCACCAGCCACAGCATGCCGAGCGCGTAGAGGGTGAGGCCGCCCATCAGGATGAACTTGCCGCCGATGCGGTCCGACAGCTTGCCGGCGACGGGCGCGAGGAACATCGACACGACCGAGGACGGCGCCATCACGAGGCCGGCCTTGAGGGCGCTGAAGCCGAGGACGGACTGCATGTAGATCGTCATCGGCAGGAACATGCCGATCATGCCGATGGAGACGGCGGCGCCGACGAAGTTGAGGATCGTGAAGTTGCGGTCGCGGAACAGCGAGAACGGCACCAGCGGCTCGCGGTCCTGCTGCGTCCGCTGGTAGACGTAGAAGATCACGAAGAGGCCGAGGCCGGCGGCGATGAGGCCCCAGATGCCCTCGTTCCAGTCGTACTTCTGGCCCTCGGTCAGCGCGAACGTCAGGCAGAACAGCCCGGCGGAGGCGAGACCGACGCCGGCGATGTCGAAGCGGTGCTTCACGGTGGGGGTGTGGCCGGGCAGGATCGGCACGGCGAGCGCCAGCACGATGATGCCGATCGGCAGGTTCACGAAGAAGATCCACCGCCAGTCGAGGCTGGTGACCAGCAGCCCGCCGATGGTCGGGCCGGCGATGGTGGACACGCCCGCGACCGCGCCCCAGACGCCGAGCGCGGTGCCGCGCCGTTCCGGCGGGAACACCCCGATGATGATCGACATCGTCTGCGGCATCAGCAGCGCGGCGCCGAGGCCCTGCACGGCGCGGGCCGCGATCAGCTGGGCCGGGTCCTGCGAGATCCCGCACGCCAGGCTGGACAGGGTGAACAGCGCCACACCGGCGATGAACAGGTTCTTCTTGCCCCACAGGTCGCCGAGGCGGCCGGCGGTGATGAGCAGCACGGCCAGCACCAGGATGTAGGCGTTGACCACCCAGAGGACCTCGTCCAGCGAGGCGTTCAGCTTGTCGATCATGCTCGGGATCGCGATGTTCACGATCGTCAGGTCGAGCAGCGTCATGAAGAAACCGAGCGAGAGCGTCAATAGGATCGCCCACGGGTTCCCGCGCCACTTGCTCATGGTGCCCCCTTGTCGTTACGGCTTGCGTGGTAGTCGGTGCGGTGGTCGTGCTGGTCGGGCGGGTGGCAGGAGGTCACCCCGGTCTCGCCGGTCCAGGTGATGCGCCCGGATTCGAGGTCGTCGGCCAGGTTCTGGACGAACTCCAGCTCGCCGCGGAACCGGGCGATGGCCCATTCCTGGTCGAGCAGCTTGTGGCGCTCCAGCCCGCGCTTGCGGAGCGAGTCGTTGACCGCCTGGTTCCCGACGAGCAGCGCCTCCAGCGCGATGGCGCGGTGCCGCAGCTGCCGGGCGACCTCCGCCTCGGGCAGCAGGTTGATGAACGCCAGGCCCGTGCCGAACAGCGGGAACTCCTCGACGGGCTTGGCGAGCAGCTCGGCGAGGCGGATGTGCGCGGCGTCGCGTCCGGCGCTGGTGACCGCGTAGACGGTCCGCTCCGGGCGGCGGCCCTCGCGCGCGGTCTCGAGCGGCTCGATCAGGCCGGCGGCCGCGAGCCGCTCCACCGAGTGGTAGAGCGAGCCGTGCGTGACCTTGACGGCCTGGTCGTAGGCGTGGTCGCGGATCCGCTGCTGCATCTCGTACGGGTGCATGGGCCCGCCGCACAGCATGCGCAGGACGGTCAGCGCGAGCGGTGTGAGGGGTCGGGACATGGAGCGACCTTCTGGTCGACGTCGATTAGTCCACTTAGACTAATCCATCTAGACCTCTGTCGTCACATTCTTTTGATGCCCGACTTATCCGTACAGGTCACACTCGGTTTCAGCGGACGGTGCCGACGCTGTTCGCCGCGCCGTTGCGGGCCACGAAGTCGCCGACCCGGTCGCCGCGGACGTCGGCGAACAGCTCGTCGCCGGCGGCCGCGTCCAGCAGCACCACGCTCTGCCCGCCCCGCGACGCGAACCGGTCGACCGGGGCCGTCAGGTACTCCATCAGCGGCGTCTTCAGCAGCCGCGCCGCCAGGCCGCGCAGCGTGCCCGCGGTCACCGAGTCGTCCACGGTCACCGAGTGGGTCGCGGCCCGGATGAACCGGTCGATCTTCAGCGGGTTGCGGGTATCGAGGGCCTTGTCGGCCAGCGCGTGCAGGAACGCCTGCTGCCGCTTGATCCGGTCGAGGTCGCCGCCGGGCAGGTTCCACCGCTGCCGGACGAAGTCGAGCGCCTCGACGCCGTTCAGGTGCTGGTGCCCGGCGGGCCAGGTCCGCTTGTGCATCGGGTCGTACGTGCGCTTCTCGACCGTCACGTCCACGCCGCCGAGCGCGTCGGTCATCTTCACGAACCCGCCGAAGTCCAGCGCGGCGTAGTGGTCGACGCGCACCTTCGTGAGCTGCTCGACCGTCCGGATCAGCAGCTTCGGGCCGCCGTAGGAGAACGCCGCGTTGATCTTCCCGGCGCCGTGCCCGGGGATCGGCACCCAGCTGTCGCGCGGGATCGCGATGACCGACACCCGGCCGTCCCGCCCGGACAGGTGCACCAGCATGATCGTGTCGGACCGGGCGCCCATGGACGGCATGTCCGAGCGCCGGTCCGACCCGATCAGCAGCCAGTTCTCGCCGCGTCCCGTCGACACCGGGCGGCCGCTGCGCTCCGGCATCGCGCCCGCGATCCGCTTCACGCCGTCGTTGTAGGCGTTCTCCAGCAGGTAGGCGCCGCCGCCGAGCAGCACCAGCGCGCCGGCCGCGAGCACGCCGCAGCCGATGAGGACCCGCCGCCGTCGGCGGCCGGTCGGCTTCTCCTGCTCCGGGCTGTCCTGCGGGGACGGGTTGCGCTGCATGCGCACACCCTCTCCCCGGGCGCGGCGCGCCCCGCGCGGACAGGCGGGTCGCGGGTAACTCTTTACCGGCCGGGGCTCAGCCCTTGAGAGCCGCCTCCAGCTGGTCCAGCGCCCAGTCGAGGTCCTCCCGCTCGACGACGAGGGGCGGGGCCAGCCGGAGCGTCGTCTCGTGCGTCTCCTTGGCCAGCACGCCGAGCTCCATCAGCCGCTCGCTGACCGGACGGGCCCGGCCGTACAGCTCGACGCCCGCCCACAGGCCGCGGCCGCGCACCTCGCGGACGAGGTCGCCGGGCAGCCGGCCGAGCCGGTCGTGCAGGTGCGCGCCCAGCGCGCGGGACCGCTCCTGGTACTCGCCGGTCCGCAGCATCGCGATCACCTCGCGGCCGATCGCGCAGGCCAGCGGGTTGCCGCCGAAGGTGGAGCCGTGCTGGCCCGGCTTGAACACGCCGAGCACGTCCCGGTCGGCGACCACGGCGGACACCGGCATGATGCCGCCGCCGAGCGCCTTGCCGAGGATGTAGACGTCCGGGACCACGTTCTCGTGCTCGACGGCGAACGTGGTGCCGGTGCGGCCGAGGCCCGACTGGATCTCGTCGGCGATCATCAGCGTGCCGTTCGCGGTGCACAGCTCCCGCACCGCGCGCAGGAACCCGCTCGGCGGGACGTTCACGCCGGCCTCGCCCTGGATCGGCTCGACCAGCACGCCGACGGTCGAGGAGTCCATCGCGGCCTTCAGCGCGTCGACGTCCCCGTACGGCACGGTCCGGAACCCCGGCGTGTAGGGGCCGTAGGAGTCGCGGGCGTCGGGGTCGGTGGAGAAGCTGACGATCGTGGTGGTGCGGCCGTGGAAGTTGCCCTCGAACGTGATGATGTTCGCCTCCCCGGAGGGGACGCCCTTCACCTCGTAGCCCCACTTGCGGGCGGTCTTCAGCGCCGTCTCGACGGCCTCGGCGCCGCTGTTCATCGGCAGCACCATGTCCTTGCCGCACAGCTCGGCCAGCTCGGTGACGAACGGGCCGAACTGGTCGTGGTCGAACGCGCGGCTGACCAGGGTGACCCGCTCCAGCTGCCGCTGGGCCGCCGCGACGAGGCGCGGATTGCGGTGCCCGAAGTTGACCGCCGAGTAGGCCGCCAGCATGTCCAGGTAGCGGCGGCCC
Organism: Spirillospora sp. NPDC000708; assembly: GCF_040299565.1. NCBI lineage: Bacteria > Bacillati > Actinomycetota > Actinomycetes > Streptosporangiales > Thermomonosporaceae > Spirillospora > Spirillospora sp. NPDC000708. Next base: position 61,259 of record NZ_JBEPCJ010000054.1, on the reverse strand, counting down.
TCGACGTCGGTGAGCCAGGCGCCCTCGGCGTCGGCGACGACGATCGGGAGGGGGTGGTAGTTGTGCGCGCTGTGCTCCTCGGACATCGCCCGCAGCTGTTCGGTCGCCGTCACGACGCTCCTTCTCGCGTTCGGGTCCGGCCGGTCGGGCCGGGCATCGCCGGGACACCGGACGGGGGCGCCCGGTGCCGAGGGGGGAGGAGCCGGGAGCGGCGGGTGGCCGCCCGGTCCATATCCAGCGTATGTTCGGGTGTTACGGGCGACCAATGACGAAAACCGACTTTGGGGGTGCTGTTTGTTGCGTCTTGACGATCTGGACCGTCGAATCGTTGCGCGGCTCCTGGAGGACGGCCGCGCCTCCTACGCGCAGATCGGCGACAAGGTGGGGCTGTCCGCGCCCGCGGTGAAGCGGCGGGTCGACCGGCTGCGCGCGGACGGTGTGATCAACGGGTTCGCGGCGGTGGTCGACCCGGCCGCGCTCGGCTGGACGACCGAGGCGTTCATCGAGATCTTCTGCACCGGGGCGACGTCCCCGGAGGAGATCTACTCCAGCGTCCGCGGCCACCCGGAGGTGGTCGCGGCCTACACGATCAGCGGCGACGCCAGCGCGCTGGTGCACGTCCGGGCCCGCGACATCCAGCACCTGGAGCAGGCCCTCGAACGGCTGCGCCGGGAGGAGAACATCACGGCGACGAAGACCGCGATCGTCCTGTCCCGCCTGATCGGCCGCCCCACCGACGCCCCGTCGGCCTGATCCCCGGGCGCGGGACGGCGGGCGCGGGATCGGCGCGCGGCGGGCGGGCGCGGGCCGATGGTTACCGGGCAGTAGGCTGCCGGGCATGGACTTCGCGACCGCTGACCTCATCGACGATTTCGGGGACGAGCTGCGCAGCTGCGAGACGCAGTTCCGGCAGTACGGCGGCCGGACGGTGTTCGCGGGACCGGTGTCGACGGTGCGCTGCCACCGCGACAACGGCCTGGTGAAGCGGGTGCTGAACACCCCCGGCGAGGGCCGGGTGCTGGTCGTGGACGGTGCCGGGTCGCTGGCGTCCGCGCTGATGGGCGACATGATCGCGGCGTCCGCGGTGGCGAACGGGTGGGCCGGCGTGGTGATCAACGGGGCCGTCCGCGACGTGGTGGCGCTGCGCGGTCTCGACCTCGGCGTCAAGGCGCTCGGGTCCAACCCGCGCAAGAGCGCCAAGGACGGCGCCGGCGAGGTGGACGCGCCGGTGGCCTTCGGCGGCGTGGAGTTCAGCGCGGGCGACTGGCTCTACAGCGACGAGGACGGCATCGTCGTCGCGACGCGTTCGCTGCTGTAAGGACCGTCGCAGCTAGACGAGCCTGTAGCGAGCGGTACGGAACAGGTCACGGCGTGACATGCCAGGGCGAACGCCGCAAGGTCGTATAAGTAGGCCGTAGCGCGGCGGAACGGCGCTCCTTACGTTCTCAGTGACCACCTGAGACAGGGGAGACATGCGCGCCAAGAAGACGCTGCTGGTGCCCGTGACGGCGACGGTGCTGCTCGCGGGACTCGCGGCCGTGCCGGCCGCCGCGCAGACCAAGCCTCCGATCCCGAAGCCCACCGCGAACCCCTGGCAGATGCGCCACTGGCCGCAGACGCAGCCGTGGCAGCGGAGCCGGCCGTCCGCCCGCACCTACGCGGCCGGCGGCCCGCGCCCGATCGACCCGCAGAACTACGAGCTTCCCGACACGATGACCTGGGACGACTACGCCTCGGTCCCCGGCACCTCGTGGGCCGATCCGTCCCACCAGGGCTCGATCAAGAACTTCAAGGGCGCGGTCGTCCTGGTCGACTACCCGAACCAGCCGTTCGTGGTCACGCAGCCGAAGAACTCCACCATCTTCGGCAACCCGAACGCGGTCGGCGACGTGCCCCGCGACCGGGTCGCGAAGTTCTACCAGGACTTCCTCAACAAGCCCGAGGACCTCAACCACGGCCACACGCTGCACGAGTACTGGATGGAGGACTCCGGCGGCCGCTACGGCGTGGACCTCACCGCGTTCGGCGCGTACCGGATGCCCGCCAAGGACCACGAGTACGGCGTGGACGGCATGCAGGGCGGCACCGGCTGCCCGGCGGGCGACACCTGCAACCGCGACCTGCGCACGGACGCGCGCGCCGCGTGGATCGCGGACGTCGGCGAGGAGACGGCGAAGAAGTTCGACTTCGTCTTCTTCCTCAGCGCGGGGCAGGACGAGTCGTCCACCTGGCAGGAGTTCGGGCAGATGAAGTTCCAGACCAAGGAGGACGTCCCGGCCGAGTGGGGGCCGGGCGACCCGGCCCTGCCCAACTGGGTGAAGACCCGGTACGTGGACTGGACGTCCTGGCAGGCGGGCGCGACGATCTGGCCGAACGCGATCACCGGCAGCTCCACGCAGGCGGAGAGCTCCGGGATGGCCGTGTTCGCGCACGAGTTCAGCCACATCCTCGGCATCGGCGACAACTACAACAACCCGTACGGGGTGCCGCCGCGCCGCTCGTACAGCGGTCCGTGGGACATGCTGAGCCGCGGCAGCTTCAACGGCCCCGGCGGCCCGCACAGCCGCTGGACGATCCCGGCGGTCGGCGGCGCGTCCATGGGCGCGGAGCACATGCTGCGCAACAAGCTGAAGCTCGGCATCGTCGACGCGGCCAAGGTGCTCCAGCTCGACCGCGACACGCTCCCGCAGGACGGCACCGTCGTCGCGACCATCACGGCGCGGTCCGCCGAGCCGGGCGAGGGCGGCCTCGCGGGCGTCAACCTCAAGCTCGGCACGGGCGGTGACAAGGAGCCGGCCTGCGACACCGGCGCCGACCCGCTGTGCGACGGCGGCAAGTTCGACAACTACACCCTCGAGGTCGTCGACCGGATGGGCATGGACTCGTTCACGCCCGACTCCGGGGTGCTGCTGGCGAAGACCAAGGACCAGGACCGGGCGCCGTTCATCTGGGTCCAGGACGCGAACCCGCAGGACATCGACAAGACCGACTTCGTCCTGCCGGACGGTACGCCGCAGAAGATGACGATCGGCGACTACCGCCAGCTGTCGGACGCGCTGTTCCATGCCGGGACTGATTCCGGAAGCGAGTTCGAATACGTCGACAAGGCGAACCGGCTGCACTTCTACGTGCTGAACCTCAAGCGCGACAAGAAGGGCGTCCTGGAGTACACGGTCGCCATTCGGTCGCTGGACGGGTCCGGCCCGCAGCGGCGCGGGGTGAAGGTCGACTCCGGGAAGGCCGAGCCGGCCGGATCCGGCTGGATGAAGTGCACGATGCGCGTCGGCAACCGCGGTAAGGGCGGCACCGGCGTCTACGGCTCCGACGTCTTCCGCCTGAAGGCGACCGTCGACGGCGCGGGCTGGACGACCTGGCTGCCGAACGAGCTGGCCACCGCGAAGGCGGGCGGCGGCACCGACGTGGTGGTGTGGGCGAAGGCCGGGCCGGGCGCCGAGCGCAAGGCGAAGCTGAAGCTGACCGGCACCTCGGAGAGCGACCCGTCGAAGTCCGACTACGGCACCTGCCGCCTTCCGTAATACCGATATCCCCGCAGACGGGACGGTTTCCTGTGAGGAAGCCGTCCCGTCCGCTTCGGGCGGCCGGACGCCCGCGGCGCGGTTCCGGTTCACCCGGCCGGTGCAATGGTCATTTGCCTTTCCGTCGACGGTGCGGGGGGTTTTCCGCGATACGGCGCCGGAAAGGAGGGGCGTCGTGATGATCATGAAATGGAGAGCGAGCGGGCGGCGGCCGGCCGCCGCCGCCCTGGCGGCCGGCGTCCCGCTGGCCGCGCTGGTGGCGTCCGTCCCCGCCGTCGTCGGACCCCAGCCCGCGGCGGCGTCGACCTCGGCGCAGGACGCGGCGCCGCGCAAGGCGGACTTCGGCCTGCGGCGCGGCGCGAACCTCGACCGTCCGCTGCGCGCGCTCGGGCAGAGACTGACCAAGAGCGGCGTCCAGGCGCTGATCAACGGCTCGGGGCAGCGCCGCCTCACAGGCGGCTGCGCCGCGGCGGCCAAGGTGCCCGCCGGGGCGCGCGCCTACTGCTTCGACAAGCAGGACTCGGCGACCCGCAAGTGGTACCCGCAGGGCGTCACGACCGTCTCGGACGCGGCGGTCGACGGCCGGTGGGGGGCCGGCCGTCCGATCCTGGTGTCCTGGCACAACGACGGCGCCGTCCGGCTCACGTTCGTGAACCCGGACCGGCGCACCTACCGGCACGTCCTGCTCGTCTACCCGGCGATGCGGGACGGGAGGGTCTCCTACGGCGACATCGACCTGCACGCTGGCGGCATCGCCTGGTTCGGCGACAAGCTGTACGTCGCCGACACCCGCGCGGGCCTGCGCGAGTTCGACATGCGGCAGATCTACGACCTCGGCCGCAGCCGGAACGGGTCCACGGACCACGCGGAATGGGTCGGCCTGCGCGGCGGCAAGTACTACGGGCACGGGTACCGGTACGTCATGCCGCAGACGGGCAACTGGCAGTACGCCCACGGCTGGGCCGGCGCCAGGTGCGCGGGCCACGGCGCGCCGCGCGTCTCGTGGATGTCGGTCGACCGCACCACCGGCGGCCCGTCGCTCGTCGCGGGCGAGTACTGCAAGGAGCGGGAGCCGCGCGGGCGCGTCGCGACGTGGCCGCTGCGGAACGGCACCGGCCTGGTCGCCGGGTCCGGCGGCGTCGCCTACCCGAACTGGGTCGCGAGCCTTCCCGGCGACCGCGTGCAGGGCGGCGTCCGCGCCCACGGCCACTGGTGGTTCACGCAGAGCCACGGCTCCGAGCGCGGCACGATGCTCCAGGCCGACCAGCGCGGGCACGGCTGGAGGCACTTGTCCAAGCGGACCATCTCCTATGGTCCCGAGGACCTGAGTTGCTACCGCGCCGAGCACCGCGTCTGGACGCTCGCCGAGTATCCGGACAAGCGCGCTCTCTGGGGCCTGCACGCCCCGCAGTGCCGCTGGTAGCCGACGTATGCGGGACGGGACGGCGCGGACGCCCGCGCCGTCCCGTCCCGTCCGGCTCACGCGTTGACGGCGATCTTCCGCTCCTCCTGCCGGACCGTCCGCCGGCGCGCCCGGCCCAGCGCCACCGTCGCGAGCGCCACGACGCCAAGCCCGGCGCCGATCCACGCGGTCGACGCGTAGCCGGCCCCCGCGTCCAGCGCCAGCCCGCCCAGCCACGGCCCCGCGGTGATGCCGACGTTGAACGCCGAGGTGTTCGTCGCCGCGACGAGCGTCGGCGACCCGTCCGTCAGGGCGAACACCCGAGAGTTCAGCGCCGGGTTGGTCGCGAACCCGAACGCGCCGAGCAGGAACACCAGGGCGACCGCCGGCGCCGCCGAGCCGAGCGTCAGCGCCAGCGCGGCCGACACCGCGACGAGCCCCGCGATCCCCGCGTACAGCAGCGGGACGGTCCGCGCGTCCGCCAGCCGCCCGCCCAGCGTGATCCCGATCAGCGAGCCCGCCCCGTAGAGCGCCAGCACGCCCGGCACCCACCGCTCCGGGATGCCCGTCGCGTCCTCCAGCATCGCCCCGAGGTAGCTGAACACGACCAGCAGCGCGCCCGTGGCCAGCGCCGTCGTCGCGTAGGCCAGCCACAGCCGCGGCCGCGCCATCGCCCGCAGCTCGTCCCGGACGCGCGGCGCCGTCCCGGTCCGGGCGCCGCCCTTCACCGTCGCCGCGACCGCGGCCATCGCCGCCGCCGACATCGCCGCGACCGCCCAGAACGCCGACCGCCAGCCGAGGTGCTGCCCGAGCACCGTCCCGGCGGGCAGCCCGACGATCGTGGCGAGCGTGAGCCCGCCTGCGACGATCCCCATCGCGCGTCCCCGCGCGTCCGCCGGCACCAGCCCGATCGCCGTCGCCGCCGCGACCGCCCAGAACCCCGCGTACACGAACGCGCCCGCGACGCGCGTCGCGAACAGCACCCCGTACCCGGGCGTCAGCGCGCCCGCCGCGTGCATGACCGCGAAGACCGCGAGGAACGCCAGCAGCGCCCGCCGGTGCGGCCACCGCAGCGTGAGGACGGCCAGCACGGGCGCCCCCACCAGCATCCCGGCCGCGAACGCCGAGATCAGCAGCCCCGCGTCGGGCACGGACACGCCGAGGTCCGCCGCCATCTGCGGCAGCAGCCCCGCCAGCATCATCTCCGAGGTGCCCTGGGCGAAGATCGCCAAGCCCAGGACATAGACCGCCAGTGGCATCGCACGCCCCTCTTTTGGATTGATCAGTTCAAAACTCGGCCGAGAAAAAAGGCGGCACCGCCGCCGCCTCCGTCAGATCGCCGCCATGGCCGTGTCGGCGATCGCCCGCAGCGTCCGCCCGTCCGCGCCGCCGCGCGCCGCGACCCGCATCCCGGCGATCGCCGCCACCACGAAGTGCGCCAGAGCGCCCGCGTCCTTGCCCGCGTCGATCTCCCCGGACCGCTGCCCGGCCTCGATCGCGCCCCGCAGCGCCGCGAGCCGCTTCTCCTGGTCCCTGCGCAGGTGCCCGGCGACGTCCTCGTCCCGCGGCGCCATCTCGATCATGGTGTTCACCACGAGGCAGCCGACCGGATCCTCCGCCGGCGCCTCCACGGCCCAGCCCAGCACCGTCCGCAGCCGTTCCCGGACGGGCCGCCCCGCGTCCTCCAGCACCTCCACGGCGTTCGCCGTCCGGACGTCCATGTACCGCGTCAGCGCCCGCGTGAACAGGTCGTGCTTGCTGCTGAAGGTGTTGTAGATGCTGCTGCGCCCGAGCCCGGTCGCCTCGCACAGCTCCTGCGTCGACGTCGCCTCGTACCCGCGCTCCCAGAACGCCCGCATGGCGGCCTCCACCGCCCGCTCCTCCTCGAACTGCCTCGGTCTCGCCATGCGCCGACCCTAACACGTTATGGACAGCTCGATCCAATATCCTTTACGGCGCCTCCGCGACCTGCACGATCACATGGTCGGCGCCCTGGCCCAGCACCCCGCGCCCCGGGACCGTCCGCCCGGCGGAGTCGGTCACTCCCATCCGCAGGGTCGCGAATCCCGGCTGACCCAGCATGAGCAGCGGGTCCGGCTCCTCTCCGGTGCGCACGTCCGTACGGGCGAGCACGAGATGCAGCCGCGGCCTCCGCCGGTCGAGATGGGGGTGGAGCGCGACGAACATCTCCGCGGACAGCAGGTCCTGGTCGTCGACGACCAGGTACGCCTCCTGCCCCCGCTCCTCCTCGTCCAGCAGTCGCGCGACGCCCAGCACCAGGTTCCTGCCCTGCGAGGACGTGGTGGCATACGTCTCCGGCAAGGGCCGTCCGGCGCTCCGCTGGGACAGCACGGTCTCGCGCAGCCCGCCGGCCGGGTCGATCACGAAGCACGGTGTCCGCCGCTCTCGCCCGAGCGCCTCCAGGATGAGGCGCAGAACGTTCGTCTTCCCCGTACCGGCGCTTCCGTAGACGGCCAGGTGCGGCCGAACGTCAAAGTCCAGCGCGACCGTTTCCCGTCCGTCGCCCTGCACGCCGATCGGAATGCGCCCTCCGGACACCATCCCCAGTTCGTCCCGCCCGAGACGCTCCGGCAGCCCACCGCCTGCGGAAGGCGGGGCCGCCGGTCGGGCCCACTCGGCCGCCTGCTCGGCGAAGGCGGCGATGGCGCGTTCGGGCGGGAGGGGGGCCGGGGTGAACCGGCGCGGTGCGTCGCCGGTCGCCACGAAGTAGGCGTCGCCGTCGGGGAAGGGAAGGCTCGCCCGGCCGAGGACGGTCCGGAGTTCGGCGGGCGGCAGGCGGTTCGCGGCTATCCGCCAGTCGAGCAGCGGCAGGAACCGGTTCCAGATCGTGGTGTTCTCGACGGTGGACGACGCCAGGATCAGCTTCACGCCGAGCGTTCTGCCGCGCTGCGCGAGCTGGAGGAGCGTTTCCCCTAGCTCGCGCTTGCCGGACGGGAACGTCAACGACAGGTCCGCCATCACCACCAGGTGCGGCAGCTCTTCGGGTGACGCATGGCCCCTGCGCGTGTCGAGCTCGGCCGACAGGAAGTCGATGAACTCCTGCAGCTCGCGCGGCCTGCCCAGCAGCTCCTCTTCGGAGTGAAGGACGTGCGGGAGGGGGAGCGCGTCGCCCAGCGGATGCTCGCCCAGCCCGGCGAAGGCGAACGTCATCTGGGAGGGCGGGTATTTGGCGGCGAGCGCGAGTGCGATCACTCGCAGGACATGCCGCCGGGCGTGGACGTCGCCTACGACCAAGCCCGAGCCGCCTGCCGCGAGATCGAGAGAAGGGGCAGCGAACTCGTTCCCCTCGGGGTCATGCCCGATGCGCGGCGGCCTGGAGACCGAGACGGGCAGTCTCCATGCGTTGGTGAACGCCGCCCCCAGGCCGGCCCCGTTCAAGGCGAGGACGTCGTCCGCTGCGGAGGGCGGAGGCGGCGAGGACGGTCCGGCGCCGGAAGGCGGCTCCGCGGGTGCGGCGGGTGCGGGGGGTGCGGGGGGTGCGGGGGGTGCGGGGGGTGCGGCGGGTTCGTCGGGCCAGGGGAGGCGCGGGGGGCGGGGACCGCGTCGGCGCATGCGCTCGACGATCGGGTCGCTGTCGGAGAGCGGGATGTGCGCGGGCCGGAAGGTCACCGGCGTGATCCCGTCGTGCGTCAGGGACGCCGTGCCGCCGCCTTCCGGGCCGGGGACGGTGATCCGCCATCGCGGCGGGAAGGGGAGATCGGTTTCGTCCGGCGAGCAGAACACGAACCGGATTCCTTGGGACGGCCCCTCCTCGCACAGGCGGAACAGGGGGTCCTGCAGCTCGGGGCGTGCGCCGAGGAGGGGCCCGGCGTTGTCGATGACCACGACGAGGACGGGGAGCGCGGCGGGGGCCTCGTCTCCCCGCGTTCGCGACCGCAGGGCCTCGCGGCGGGACCGCTCGGTTTCCAGGGCGGTGAGCAGGCGGGGGAAGAGCGGGGAGTCGATCGACATGCTGTGGACGGCGGTGACGACGTGCGGGAGGCTCCCCAGCCCGACGAAGGACGCGCCGCCGGAGAAGTCGGCGAACGCGAGGGCGGCCGTGGCGGGGGAGTGGCCGAGGGCGAGGCTGAACAGCAGCGTCCGGAGGACGCGGTCGCGTTCGGCGCGGGGGCCGACGATCGTCCCGTGCGGCGTGCCCCGGCCGTCGCGCAGGAGGTCGACCCAGACCGTCCTGCCGGTGCCGTCGACGCCTACGGCGGTGGGGTGCCGGGGGCGGTCCCAGTCGTCGCCGATCAGGTCGTCCACCGGTGTTCCGAGGACGTCCAGGAGGTGCGGAGCGGGCGAGGCCGGCGCCGGCGGGGCCGCCGGCGCGGGGGTGGTGACCAGCGCGAAGTGGGGGGTGTCGGCGGTGAGGGCGAGCGGGCCGTCGGCGGTGGCGAGGAGGGCGCGGAAGGTCTCGGCGGTGCCGCCGGCGCGCCGCTCGATCTCGGCGGAGACGGCTTCGAGGACGCGGCGGGTGTGCTGGGCCTCGGGGCGCGGGAGGGTGTCGAGGAGGGCCTCGCGGGCGCCGGGGACGAACTCGTAGCGGACGTCGTCCAGCGGCCGGAGCAGCCCGCTGAGCAGGACCTCGGCGAGGCGGCCGGGGTCGGAGCCGCCGAGGACGCCGTGCTGGATGAGCCGCATCACCGGCAGGGACGGCACGGAGACGGCGACGTGGGCGGCGAGCTCGGCGGCGTCGGCGGAGGCGGTGCGCAGGAAGCGGCGGACGCGTTCGGCGACGGGGACGTCGCGGTCGGAGGGGGCGGGGCCGGACGGCCCGGACGGCAGGGCCGCGATCGCGGCGGGCTGCGGGCCAGCGCCGGAGACGAGCCGGGCCCAGGCGCCGAACCAGCGGGGCGCGACCTCCAGGACGGGGACGGGCACGCCGGGCGGCGGGGCGCCGTCGAGGGGCGTGAAGCGCAGGCCGGTGTTGGGGCCGCCGGGGCGGGGCAGGACGGCGACGCCGGGGGTGGTGGGGGCGGCGGTGCGGCGCCAGAGGCTCTCGGCGAGGGGCTGGAGGATCGCGGTGGGGCCGGCCTGGGCCCAGCGGCGGACGGCGGGGGCGGCGCGCCCGTTCCACCAGTGCGGTCCGGAGCAGTCGCTGAGGAGGAGGACGGCGTGCCGTCCGGACGCGTCCTGGAGGGTGCCGGGGGCGCGCGGGGACGACCCGGGGGCGGAGGAGACGCGGCCGGTGGCGGTGAGATAGGCGACGCCGACGTTCTGGAACGCGCCCTGCCTCAGCAGCGCCTCGGTGAGCTCGCGGGCGAGGGGGCGCCACAGCCGCATGGTGGGGCCGGTGTCGACGACGAGGGTGAGCGTCAGCCAGCGTTCGGACTCGGGGACGAGGACCGGCGTCCACAGGCGGGTGTCGGCGATGCGCTCGGCGGTGGCGTCCTCGTCGAGTTCGCGGCGGTGCCGGGACGGGACGCGCCGCTTGACGGGGCGGAGCGCGCGCTGCACGCCGAGGGGGTCGGACAGCATCGGCGCGGTCGGGACGAGGACTTCGGCGGCCGTCCCGGCGGGCGGCGCGGTGCCGGTGGCGGGACGGTGGTGCAGCGCGGTGCGGGGTTCTTCCGGTGCGGGTCCGGGCGGCTCCGCGAGGCCGTCGGGCCCGGCCGGCGGCGGATCGGGCACCGCGGGCGGGACCGGATCCGGGGCGGGCGCGGCGGGCTCGTCCGGCGCGGGCGCGATGTGGGCGGCGAGCCACAGCAGCTCGCTCAGCTCGCGCGCGTCGGGCGCGCCGTGCGGGGAGACGGCGCCGAGGACCTCGCGGAGCCGGTCAATCATCGTCGAGGGGACCGCCGAGCCGCCGCATGATCCGGTCGGCGAGGGCGGCGCGGTCGGCGGCGCCGGCGTGCCGGCACAGGTAGACGGCGTTGAGGAGCTGGTCGGTGGCGAGGGTGCCGGACGCGGAGCGCTCGAAGAACCGGCGGACGAGGTCGTCGCTGCGGTCGGCGAGGTCGCCGAGGTGCTCGCGGACGATGGCGGACAGCTCGGCCTCGTCGGCGGGCTGACGGAGCTCGACGGTGACGCAGCGGCGCAGGAACGCGGGCGGGAACTCGCGCTCGCCGTTGCTGGTCATCACCACGAGCGGGAACGCGTTGCAGCGGACCGTCCCGGCGGTGACGGCGACCCGGGAGCCGGGGCCGTCGGCGGTCATGACGTCGGCGGACGGGTCCGCGCGCCGGGTCAGCTCGGGGATCTCGTACTCGCCCTTCTCGAAGATGGTGAGCAGGTCGTTGGGCAGGTCGATGTCACTCTTGTCGATCTCGTCGACGAGCAGGACGCGCGGCCGGGCGTAGGGGAGCAGCGCGGTGCCGAGCGGGCCGAGCCGGATGTAGCGGCCGATGTCCTCGTCGGTGGCGGGGGCGTCGCCGTCGCGGGCGGCGTACAGGCGGGTGAGGGGGTCGTACTGGTAGAGACCGTCGCGGAGGGTCGTCCGGCTGGTGATGGGCCAGTGCAGGACGGGTCCGAGGCCGAGTTCGTGCGCGACCGCGTACGCGAGCGTCGACTTGCCGGTGCCGGGCGGGCCGGTGACGAGCAGCGGGCGCCGCAGGTACAGGGCGGCGTTGACCTGCTGGACGGCGTCGTCCGAGGGCCGGTAGGTCGTGGCCTGGTGGGCGTTGCCGGAGCCGCCGGACGGCGCGGGCAGCAGCGGGCCGCCGTCGAAGGCCCGCCAGGGCGGGGGCGGCGGCAGCCTGTCGATGCCGTCGTGCCGGCTTCGGCTACCGGTGTAGAGCAGCCAGTCGGGCATCTATTCCTCCATGGCGAGCCGGGGGTCGGCGGGCAGCCGGGACGGGTCGTCCCACAGCAGGGTGAGGTCGCGCCCGCAGTGCGGGGCGTCCTTCGGGGCGCCGAGGGCCTTGCGGCGCAGGTCGAGCGCGATGTGGGGGAGCTCTTCGGGGCGGGCGTCGCGGACGGCGGCGGCGAGCGCCTCGCCGAGGCGGTGGCCCTGGCAGTCGTCATGCGCGGGACCGCCGCAGGTGGTCCGCGTCCACAGCATCACGGGGACGCCGTTGCCGAGCGCGGCGGCGAGCCGGGCCTTGGACGGGGACGTCGTGTAGACGAGGGCGCAGTGGTCGGGGTTGGCCTCGAGCCAGTCCTGGAAGGCGGCGGCGCCGCGGTGGTCGTCGCACCCGATGACCCGCGGGTCGGTGCGGCCGCGCTCCTTCAGGACCCGCCAGCGCTGGTGGGCCTGGTCGCGCCGGATCGAGCCGGGCCGCAGCCGTTTCACGTCCCGGACGACCAGCGGGTACCGCCGCATGGGCGTCCTGTCCTCGACGTCGATGTACCACCGTTCGAACGGCTTGCCGAGCCAGCCCTCCGGGACCGCGAACTCGATCATCCAGCGTCCGCCGACGAGGGCGCGGCTCGCGAGGGCCACCGCGTCCTGGACGGTGCCGCGGACCTCGCTCTCCGGGACGCGGACGGTGGCCTGCGCGGTCTGGTCGGCGTCGTTGAACCACGTGTGGACGGTGAGGTCGTACTCCTTGGGGAAGGTGGCGTGCTCGAGCCGGACGATGACCGAGGCGGGCGCGGGCGCCTCCCGCGCGGGCTCGACGCCGGGGAGGTGCCACCGGGCCCAGGCGGCGAACCGCCGCCGGTGCGGTTCGGGGAGCCGCCCGCCGAGGGCGCCGAGGTAGCCGGCGAGCCGCTGCTCCGGGAAGCCCTCGGCGACGTAGCGGACGGACGCCCACGCGGAGCCGAACCGTTCGCGGGGGCGGCGGCCGACGGCGCGTTCGAGGTCGGCGGCGAGCGCCTCGGTGAACGGCACGTCCTTCAGCAGCGCCCGCAGGTCGCTCCGGGCCGTCCCGGTGAGCCAGCGCAGCGGCAGCAGGTCGTCGAGCGGCTCCCAGTGGGCGCGGAGGCGGGAGAGGGGGAGCATCCAGCCGATCCCGGCGCGGCCGCCGCGCAGCTCGGCGTCGGTGACCATGCCGATGACCTCGCCGGTCGCGATGTCGTACACGGCGGACCCGCTGTACCCCTTCTCCAGCGGGACGCCGTGGACGGTCCGGATCTCCCACCACTCGTTGCGGGTCAGCAGGTGCGGGCCGGTCGTGACGGTGGCGTGCCGCTCGTTGTCGTCCTTGCGCGCGGGGAATCCGTACACGCCGAACTCGCGGCCGCCCGCGGCGAGCCCGCCGGCGTCGTCGGGGTCGGCCAGCGCCGCCGGCTCGAACGGGACGGGCTCCTCCAGCTCCAGCACCGCGACGTCGCCGACGTCGCCGGGGCCCCGCCAGCCGCCGGACGCGACGACCCGGGCGGGCAGGTCCTCGGCGAGGCCGGGGAACCCGACGCGCGGGTCGTCCAGGCCGGTGACGGTGTGCGCGCAGGTCAGCAGCCGGGTCGGGGTGACCAGGAACGCCGCGCCGAGCTTGCCCGCGCCGGGCGTCCCGACCCAGGCGCGCCACTGCCAGTCGCCCACCTACTCCTCCCCGGCGGCGGCCTTCGGCTCGCCCCAGGTCATCTTGACCTTCAGGTGGCCCTCCACGGTCGTCTTCGCGATGACGGCGCCGGCGGCGGCGTTCAGCTTGACCCCGAACTCCAGCTCGACCGCGTCGGGCTTGAGGTCGCCGCCGCGCAGCGCGGCGAGCGCCGCCTCCGCCGCGTCCCGGACCTGCTGGAACGAGTCCTCGAGCTTGGCGGTGGCGGTGCCGATCAGGTCGCCGCCGCGGGAGACGGCGTCCATGCCGGGGTCGTCGTCGTCGCTCTCGACGACGATGCTGCCGTGCTCGGTCTGCCAGCGCACCAGTTCGCTCACGTTCCCCGTCCCCTCGCCGTCGGGCGTCGCGCCGCCCCGCCAATGTAACAAGATCATCAAGTGCGGGGCGGGGGTCGGTGATACTTTTCCGGCGATGGCCACGGGAGGTCAACGTGATCACGGTCGGGCAGGTGCGGGCGCTGGCGGTGACGCTGCCCCGCACGTCGGAGCACCTCATCAGGGACCGGGTGAAGTTCCGCGTCGGCTCGATCGTCTACGTGGCGTTCTCGCGGGACGAGACGGTGATGGGGTTCGCGTTCCCGAAGGAGGAGCGGGCGGCGCTGGTCGCGTCCGAGCCGGGCAAGTTCCGGCTGCCCGGCGAGTCTGACCTGCGGTTCAACTGGGTCGAGGCGTGGACGGCGGCGCTGGACGAGCCCGAGATGCGCGAGCTGGTCATGGAGGCGTGGCGGATGGTCGTCCCGAAGAAGGTCGCCGCCGCCCGCCTCGGTTCATGACGTGACCGAAGCGCCGAGCGGCGTGTCGAGCGGCGTGTCGAGCGGGGCCGCGAGCGCGGTGCGGAGCGCCGCGAGCCAGTGCCGGGTGGTGCGCCGCGCCAGGGCGGTGCCCGGTGCGGACGCCTCGAACAGGTGCCACGCGCCCGGCACGTCCTTCACCTCGACCGGGACGCCCGCCTCCATCAGCCGCCGCGCGTAGTCCAGGCCCTCGTCGCGCAGCGGGTCGAGCCCGCAGGTCAGGACGTAGGCGGGCGGCAGGCCGGACAGGTCGCCGGCCCGCGCCGGTGCGGCGTAGGGGGAGACGGCTCCGGGCGGGAGGTAGGCGTCCCACATCGCGCGCAGCTTGGCGCGGTTGGTGAGGCGCGGGTCGGTGATCCGGTGGGCGGACGGGGTGTCGAGCCGGTCGTCCAGGCAGGGGATCAGCAGGGTCTGGAACGCGAGGGCGGGGCCACCCCGGTCGCGGGCCGCGAGGGACAGCGCGGCGGACAGGCAGCCGCCCGCCGACGCGCCCGCCACGGCGATCCGCGCCGGGTCGGCGCCCAGGCGGGCGGCGTTCGCGGCCAGCCAGCACAGGACGGCGTAGCAGTCCTCGAACCCGGCGGGGAACGGGTGCTCCGGCACCAGCCGGTAGTGGACGTTCACGACGAGCGAGCCCGTCTCGGTGCAGGCGTCGCGGGCCATCGGGCTGGGGCCGTCCAGCTCGCCGTAGCTGAACCCGCCGCCGTGGATGTAGAGGACGGCGGGCAGCGGACCGGGCGCGGCGCCGGCGGGCCGCAGGATCTGCACGGGGACCGCGTTGCCGTCCGGTCCCGGGACGGTCGTCTCCTCGATGAGGACGGTGCCGTCGGCGGGCCGCGCCAGCGGGGCCATCAGCGCCTTGAACCCGGCGCGCGTCGCCGCGATGTCGGCGAGCGGGTCGTCCGGCCTCGACGCCATCCCGGCGAGGATCCCGGCGAGTTCGGGGTGGACGTCCATGCGGTCTCCCATGGTCTCAGTGATACCGTCTCAACGGTATGGACGATATGGTCTCAGTGAGACGGTGTCAAGGCGCCGGCGATCGAGGGGAGGGCGCATGGAGGAACCCGGCGTGCAGGCGTGCGCGGTGCTCGGGCTGATCGCCCGGCACGGCCCGATGACGCCCTACGAGCTGAAGGCGCGCGTCGAGGAGAGCGTCGAGCCGTTCTGGCCCATCCCGCACGCGCAGCTCTACCGCATCCCCGCCCGCCTCGCCGAGGACGGGCTGCTCCGCGAGGAGACCGAGGAGGGCGGGCGCCGCCGCCGCGTCTTCCACCTCACCGACGCCGGCCGCGCCGCGCTGCGCCGCTGGCTCGCCGACCCCGGCGGCCCCCGGATCGAGACCCGCGACCCCGCGCAGCTGAAACTGTTCTTCGCCGACCTCGGCGACCCCGCGGACGTCGTCGCGCTGGCCCGCGAGCAGGCCGCGCTGCACCGCCGCTGGCTCGCGGACTACCGCGAGCGCCGCGCCGCCCTCGACCCGTCCGACGAGGTCAGGCTGACCTCACGGGCCCGCATCCTCAAGCTCGGCATCATGCACGAGCGGGCCTACGTCGAGTTCTGGGAGCACCTCGCCGAGCACCCCGACGACCTCGACCTCTAGTGCGGCGGCGGCTGCGGGTGGATCGCGCTCCCCGCGTCGCAGCCGCCCTCGCCCGGCATCCGCTGCGCCCGGCTCGGCGTCCACGTGCTGGTCCGGCCCGGCGCGACGCGGGCGAGCGTGCAGGCCGGCGCGTCGTCCAGGTAGGGGTGGGGGCGGGCGGTCAGCGCCACGCCGACCACGTTCCCCTCCTTGCGGACGTCGACGCCGATCTTCGGGTCCAGGCGCAGGGACGCGACGGCCGCGCGGACCTCCGCCTCGTCCACCGTGCCGCCGGACGGGACGCGCGGCAGCGCCCTCGCCAGCCGTTCGTCCGGGATGCGCGGGGTCTTCGGCCAGGGCTCGAACGTCATCGGCGCGCCCGGCGGGCAGGCCACCTCGCGCGTCCCGTAGCGGTGCCATTCGGTCGTCGTGGAGAACGACAGCTCGAAGCAGCGCGTCACCGTCACCGGCTCGCTCTCTCCCCAGGCCGAGCCGGTGCCCGAGGTGCGCAAGACCAGCCGCATGCCCTTGCCCGCGGTCGACGTGCCGGTCACCTTCATGACCTCGACGCCGTCGAGGCCGGCGGCCCGGTGCGCCACGTCCCGGGCCGGCCAGACCCGCGAGCTGTAGAGCCTGTCGCCCGCCTTGTCGGCGGCGTCGCGCGCGCCGTCCACCGCCTTGTCCTCGGCACTGGCGCCGGACGCGGGGAACGGCGCCCCGCCGCAGCCCGCCAAGGCGAGGGCGGCGGCGGACAGGACGATCACGAGTCGGCGCATGCGCTCATGCTCGCGGCCCGGCGGACGCGGCGGCATCCGCTCAGGTACTCATTTCACGTCGAGGGTGACCGCGATCGGGCGGTGGTCGGAGTAGGCCACCGGCTCGTCGGCCTGGTCGCGCCCGGTCAGCCCCGGCGTGACGAGCACCTGGTCGATCTGCTGGACGGGACGCGGCGCGGCGGGGAACGTCGCGAACGGCCGCGCCGCGGCGAGCGCGTCGGTCAGCCCCGCCCCGAGCAGGACCCGCCACGGCGCGCTGCCGGGCTCCAGGTTCATGTCGCCCGCCATCACGACCTGCCGGCCGCCGCGCGCCGCCTCCCGGGCCAGCCGGGCGAGCTGCTCGGCCTGCCCGAGGTCCGTCCAGCCGTCCGGCGGCTGCGTGTGCGTCGCGATCACCGTGAGGTCGCGGCCCTTCCACCGCACCCCCACGCGCAGCGCCTCCGCGCCGGTCGGGCCGCCCTTCACCAGCGGCGTGCTCCGGACGGACGTGACCGGCAGGTCGGTGAGCACCGCGTCGCCCCACACCTCGTCGCCGGCGGGCGCCCAGACCGCGCGGAGCCCGAGCCGCGCGGCGATCAGGCGGAGCGAGTCGCGGCCGCCGTTCAGCATCCACGCCCGGTCCACCTCGCTGAGCACCACGATGTGCGGGCGCAGCCCGCGAAGCGCATCCGCCTGGTCGGTGACGGTCATCGTGCCGTCCAGGCCGTAGCCCATCCGCAGGTTGTACGCGGCGAGCCGCAGCCCGCCGTCGTCCACCGGCCGCCACTTCGGCCCCGTGTCCCGCCACTGCGGGACCGCCGCGACCGCGACAACGGCGATCACCGCCATGCCCGCCGCCCACACGCCGACCCCGCGCGGTTCCGCCGCGCGGGGCGCCCGGACGGCCAGCGCCGCCGTCCCGAGCGCGGTCACGACCGGCACCCAGCGGTTCGGCGTGCCCAGGTCGTAGGCGGAGTAGTAGGCGAACATCAGCACGACGAACAGCAGCCAGCCGCCCGCCATCGCCGCCCCGCGCCGGCCGGGACGGTCCGGGCCGGGGATGCGCGCCGCCCAGCCGAGGCAGCCCGCAAGCGCGAGCTGCCCGAGGACCTGCGCGCCGACCGTCCAGCCCGGCGAGACGCCGTGCACGCCGTCGACCGTCGCCCGTCCCGCCGCGAACCCCAGCGCCGACAGCACGAGCCCGGCCGCCGGGACGAGCGGGTGCCGCGTCCAGAACCGCGGGCGCGCCGCCACCGCCACCGACAGCACCGCCACCGCGGCGATCAGCGCCGCCGCGACCCCGCCGGACCAGCCCGCGCTCGCCTGCGCGTGCCCCGGGTTGCCCGCGTAGACGCCCCAGAGCAGCACGGACAGCCCGGCGCCCAGCCACACCCGGGGCGCCGCCGGCTCCCCGTCCGCCTCCCGGTGCCGCGCCAGCGCGACGGCGAACAGCGCGAGGTAGACCAGCAGCGGGATCCACGGCACGACGCCCGCCCGCCACACGAGGTCGATGCCCTCGATCGCCGCCTGCAGCGCCGTCGCCACCGCCAGGCCCGCCACGAAACCCGTCATCGCGGGCGCCGTGTCCCGCGCGGTCATCGCGGTGGCGACCAGCCAGACCAGCCCGGCGAGCAGCCCGATGCTCGCGGTGTAGAGCTGCGGGTCGCCGCCGTCGGTGGCCTGCAGCGCGATCCGCGCGACGATCAGCGCCGCGCCGCCGCCGAGCGCCAGCCGCCGCGCCGGGACCAGCCGCGCCAGCGGCACCGTGAGGAACGCGGCGACGAACCACGACAGCGCGTACGCGCCCATCACCTCGGCCGGCGTCTCGCCCGCGCTGCCGACCAGCGTGATCAGCGACGGCAGGAAGACCCGCAGCACGTCGGCCAGGACCAGGACGCCGAACAGCACGTCGAACCGGATGCGCGCCACGGGGCCTCCCTCAGCAAGAATGTGAAGGAGTCTCACGTATAGCCCGGTGCGGGCGCAATACCCGCGACGATCTTCGTGCGGCCGTCAGGCCTTGGCCGGCTGGACCTCCGCCTCCTCCGGCTCCGCCCGCGTCGCCCCCGGCCCGTCCGCGGCCTTCCGCCGCCCCCACGCCAGCGCCGCCGCGAAGCACGCGAACGGCACCGCGGGCAGCATGTACCGGTAGTCGAAGTCCACCGTGACCGGCGGGATCGCCAGCAGCGTCACCGACGTCACCCACAGCAGCGCGATCTCCCGCCGCCGCCCGCGCCGCCGCAGCAGCAGCCCCGCGAGCCCCGCCAGCAGCACCGCGCCGAGCATCGTCCCGCGCACGAACACCTGCTTCTGGTACGCGCGCAGCCAGCCCGCGAACGGATCGACGATATGCGTCCGCCCCGACCCGTGCCCGTACTCCCGGACCACCGAGACCCGGTCACCGCCGCCGATCAACGGCAGCGGCTTCTCCCCCTGCGCCCAGGGCCGCGTCGGGAAGTGATACCGCGCCTCCGTCCCGACGGTCGGATAACGGTGCCGCTTCCACGAGAACGTTCGCACGAAGAAGTCGTAGGAAACGGCCTTCGCATAATCGAGCGGCTGCGTCCGGATCGCCCACAGCGCGAATTCCTGCGCCTGCTCGTTGGTCCTCTCGTCGAACGGCTTCCCGTTCGTCCAGCCCGTCGGCGAGTTCTCCACCCAGATCTGGTGCGACGCCGCGGGGCGCTCGTCCGGCGACCCGTACGGGCACAGATGCGCCAGGTCCGCCGGCGGCCTGTGCCTGTCGCAGTCCGCGAACGTCGACGTCCGCCCCCACAGGAAGATCCCGTCCACCCCGGTCATCCCGAACCGGCCGTAGTCGGAGTGGAACCACACCGCGTACCCGCCCAGCGGCAGCACGAACGCCGCCGCCAGCGCCGCGAACGACGTCCACCGCGCCCGCCTCAGCAGCAGGTACAGGAGCGCGATCACGAACAGCGGAACCCCCACCGTCCGGGTGACCGCCGCCACTCCCAGCAGCGCCCCCACCAGCCCGGCCCGCCGCCGCCCGGCCCCACCCGGCCGCGCCAGCAGCAGCATCGCCCCGAGGATCAGCACGGTGAACACCGTGTCCGACAGGACCAGATGCTCCAGCTCCGCCTGGTAGGCGTCCAGCAGCAGCGGCGCCACCGCCAGCGCCGCGACCCACCGCCGGACCCCGAAGTTCCGGACCAGCGCCGCGTACCCGACGACCGCGATCCCCACGATCGCCGCATGCTGGACCGCCGTCACCAGCGCCAGGCTGTGGAACGGCTTCAGCCCCCACAGGAACAGCCCGTAACCGGACGGCCGCAGCGGATGCGGGAACGGGCCGTCCGCGATCCGCAGGAAGTCGAAACTGTCGTTGAACCACAGCGCCGGCGGGAACCCCAGCACCACGAACACGCGCAGCACGATCCCCGCCAGCAGCAGCACCGAGAACGACCGGTTGCCCGCCACCGCGGCGCGCACCGGCCCGAACCTGAGGCGGCCGAGAACAGGGGAGAGCAACACCGGGACCCTAACTGTGGACGTCCGCGCCACGATAGCGCCTGTCCCGCGAGCCACCACAACGATCACCGACCCGCGTCCCCGCCCCGAAGCCCGCCCCCTGAAGCCGGGCCCGCCCGATCACCCGTCCAGCACTTGGATCAGGGGTGCGGACCCTTCGTTGACCGTCCCCATCGCCTCCTGCGACACCCCGGCCCTCGTACCGGTGATCCGCATCGGGCCGATCGGCGTGACCAGGTACTTCCCAGGCGCGAGGACGTCCTTCCTCGGCACCTTGAGCGTGAAGGTCTGGGTCCAGCTGCTCATGAAAGCGCACTCGGAGGGGACGTACGGCTCAGATCTATTAGTGATCTTGCTCTTTGCGGATAGAGGGACGGCGCCTGTTCCGGTTGGAAGCTCGTGCCGCTCCGCTGGCGGAATCCTGTAGAAGAAGAGGTCCTTGCCATATGCAGGCCCCCCTTCGTTATGCCATCCGAAACTGTAATTGCCTTCGACGTCAGTGCGTTTGGTCTTCTCGCCGAAGCACTGGCGGCGTCCTCCGGGCAGGTATTTGCCGCCGGACGGCGTGCGTGCGTGGAAGTGCTCGACCAGCCGGAGAGTCGTCCCCGGCTTCACTCTCGCCGGTGTGACCTCGAGCTTCAGGTCCATATAAGGGGTTTCCGACGCGGGCATGTCGGGCTGGCCGACCAGGACGCCCGGGTGAGTCCAGTAGGCATGGATGCCGCCGTGGCTCTCCCCTCCGACGCCTGGCCCCGCAGGCCACAACACCCAGGCCGCGATGGCTCCGCCCACGCCGACGCCCGCGATCGCCGTCGCGCCCTTCGTTCCGCCGAGCTTGGCGAGTACGCCCTTGGACGTCGAAGCGCCGGCCGACGCCGCCGCATTCGCCGACGCCGCCGCATGCATGACGCCCGCTGCGGCATGGCCGGCGGCACCCGAGGCCACCGCGCCGATCCCTGTCGACGACGCGCCATGGGCGAGCACCGCGCCGCCTAGCACGGCCAGGGGCACGGCCGCCGCGACGCTCGCCGCAAGGGCGCCGAGCGCGATCGCGCCTCTCCGCTCCCAGTCCGGGCCGTACTCGCGCACGGCGAGCGCTTCGAGTTCGCTCACGAACTCCAGTGCGTTCCAGGTTCGCTCCGAAGGGCTCTTGGCCAGCCCATGTTGGACGAGCGGATGCAGCGGCTCGGGCAGTTGCTCCAGGGGTAGTGGCGCATGCGCGTGCTGTGTCCGGAGCTCTTCCAGGGTGGTGCCCGGGAAAGGCTTCCGTCCGGTGACGCATTCCACGAACACGCAGGTCGCCGCATAGAGGTCCGTCGCCGGAGTTGCGGGCTCCCCTTCCCACTGCTCGGGTGCCATGTACGCGGGTGTTCCGGCGTGGCCCCCTTGGCCGGTCAGGACGGCGATGCCGAAGTCGATCAGCTTGCTCTGGCCGTCGTCCTGGACGAGGACGTTCGCCGGCTTGTAATCGCGATGGACGACGCCCACCGCATGTGCCGCCGCCAAACCGAGCAGTGAGCCCTTCAACATCGTCAGTGCGGCTTCCGGGACGAGCGGCTCGCCGTGTTCATCCAGCACTCGCCGGAGCGACCGTCCGGGAATCGCTTCGAGGACGATCGCGGCTCCCTGTGGATACTCCACGTAGTAGAACAAGCGGGCCACATGAGGATCGACGACCCGCCGGAGGAGTTCCGCCTCGCTCCGGAAAGTGTCCCGAGCGGTGGTGCTCGCCAGAAGATCCCCGGCCAGGTACTTGATCGCGACCGCCGGCCCGCCCGTCTCGTGCCGTGCGAGAACGACCGCCCCTTGCGCCCCTGAGCCGAGTTCCTCGATCTCGACGTAGCCGGGAACCTTCCAGCCTTGCGGTTGGTGCGTCACCGGCCGGTGGTGGTCTGGATCTCGTCGACGACGAGCGGCGTGGGCACCGAGGTCTGCTGCTGCGGAGCGAGGACGCCGCCGGCACCCTGGCAATCGTCACCTGTGCACGTCCAATGGACGGTCCATGTGACGGTCGCGGTGATCTTGTACGAGCCGCCGGGCTGTGCCGCCGACGACCGCTGATAGGTGTAGCTGCAGGCCTTGTCCTCTTTGCCGTCGCCGGCGCCGCAGGTCAGTTGCTTCTCGCCGAGATTCCAGACGACGGACTCGGGCGTCGCTTCGGCTTGGACGGTCTGTGCTCCGACCGTGATCGGTGCCGTGTGCACCGGATCGAATCCGGTCACCCACAGTGAGGTGCGGACGCGGACGTACGTCTTGTCGGCCGGGGCGGTGTGCACCGTCGGGGCGCGGAAGACCGCGGTGTCCATGGCGTGCTGCACGAGCAGGAAGGTGTTGGGCGGCGCCGGTGCGAGCGGAGCCGCGCCGCCGGGTACCGGGGCGACGCCGATGCCCTGGTTGGGGTTCAGGTCGATGGGGGGCGGAGCCGCGTCGGAGCCGCCTCCTCCGCCTCCCGAGCCGCCCGATCCGCCTCCTCCGCCGGACCCGCCGCCGATCACACCGGTCAGGTTGCAGTCGATATGTCCCGCAGGCCCCGTGCAGCCCGCGGCCATGGCGGCCGAGGACACGAAGACGGAGGGGACCAGAGCCGTCGACGCTGCGATCGCGCAGTGAACGGCTCTGCGTCTGATCGGGTTTCGAGGAGACATCACGTGTCCTTCGCTGAACGAGGCGTCAGCATGCGCCGTCGCGGGCCGTGGCGGCGACCTTCCAGGTGCCTGAGTCGTACTGGAGCGTCGTCCGATAGACGTAGGCGCCGCCGCTCCCGCCGCCCGTGCGTTTGCCGGTCGTCGCGGAGTACCGGTAGCCGCCGAGGGTGCGCACGCAATCGACGACGTAGATCTTGGTGCCGTCGGTCGACCGTGCGTATACGCGCGGATTCAGGGTCTTTGTGAACCGCCAGATCTCGCCCTTGGCCTTGGTGGACTCGATGTCCTTGGTGAGCTGGGCGAGGAGGGGGTCCATGGCGACGGCGGGGAGGCCGCTGGGGTCGTTGGTGGCGTAGGCCTGCTTGTAGGCGGCCTGGTAGGCGCGGTAGCGCTCGATGACCGTCTTGTAGAGCTGCGCGGTCGGCACGGCGGACGGGGCGGGCGCGGTGGTGGCGGGGGCGGTGCCGCCGGTGTCGAAGGTGCCTTCGGGGCTGAGGGCGCCGGACGACGGGTGGGACGCGCCGCAGCCGGTGAGGAGCGCGAGCGGGACGGCGGCGGCGAGCGGAATCGCGGCGCGCTGGAGCCGCGGCGGGGAGGAACGGACCAACCGGGCGCGCATCGCCATCCCTGAGCGGCAGCCGACAACGGGGCGGAATACGCGCGAAAGCTTACAGAGATGGGTGTGGCGAGAAAAGGGATTCGTTGCGGGGCGTTGACCTCGATCTTGGTTGAGGTTGCATGCTGGAGGGACGAATCGTGAACGGAGGGGCGCTGTGCGTGCGGTGTGGCTGAGGGAGTTCGGTGGTCCGGAGGTGCTGGTGCCGGGGGAAGCGCCGGATCCGGTGCCCGGCGACAGGCAGGTGCTTGTCGCGGTTGAGTACGCGAATGTCACCTTCGTGGAGACGCAGATGCGGGCCGGGAACGGGCCGCAGCCGTTCGCGCCGCAGCTCCCGATGGTCCCGGGCAACGGTGTCGGCGGGACGGTGGCGGCGGTGGGTCCGGGGGCCGATCCGGGGCTGGTCGGGCGGCGGGTCGTGAGCAGCCTGAAGGGCAGCGGCGGGTACGCGGAGCTGGCGGTGGCGGACGCGGAGGGCCTGTTCGAGGTGCCGGACGGGCTGCCGCTGGACGAGGCGGTCGCGCTGCTGGCCGATGGGCGGACGGCGACGCTGATGATGCGGGCGGCGCGTCCGGCGAAGGGGGAGCGGGTGCTGGTGGAGGCGGCGGCGGGCGGGGTCGGGACGCTGCTCGTCCAGCTCGCGAAGGCGGAGGGCGCGGTGGTGGTCGCGGCGGCCGGGGGGCCGCACAAGACGGAGACGGCGCTGCGGCTCGGCGCGGACGAGGCGGTCGACTACCGGGAGCCGGGCTGGAGCGAGGGTGTGGGCCCGGTGGACGTGGTGTTCGACGGGGTCGGCGGGGACATGGGGCGGGAGGCGTTCACGCTGCTCCGCGCGGGCGGCCGGATGGTCAGCTTCGGGCTGGCGAGCGGCGAGTGGGCCGGCGTCCCGGAGGAGGCGGCGCAGGCGCGGCAGGTCGCGCTCGTCCAGCCGAAGCCGTCGCCGCAGGAGATCCGCGACGCGGCGCGGAGCGCGTTGCGGGAGGCGGCGGCCGGACGGCTGCGCCCGGTGATCGGGCAGCGGTTCCCGCTCCAGAACGCGGCGGACGCGCACGCCGCGATCCAGTCCCGCGCGACCACGGGGAAGACGCTGCTGGTGGTCAGCGGACCTTCGTGAGGAAGAGGCGCAGGGCGGTCTCGTAGGCGGACGGGTCGACGTTCCACGCCTCGGTGTGGTCGCCCTGCGCCGCGATGTGGGTGACCATGCCGGGCGGCGCCGTGCGGGCGAAGGTGAACGCGGGGCCGTTGGCGACGGTGGCGTCGTCGGCGGTGGTGAACAGCAGGGTCGGCGTGCGCAGCTTGGGGGCGTAGCGGCGCTGGTCGTAGTCCTTCAGGTCGATGCCGATGCGCCGTTCGAGGACGGTCTTGGCGACGCTGGTGACGAACGCCGGCAGGTGGCGGGCGTCGCCCTGCTTGTCGAGGGTCGCGTTCCAGTCCATGACGGGGGAGTCGAGGACGACGCCGCGGACGAACGACGGGTCGTGCCGCAGCGCCGTCATCACCATCGCGCCGCCCATCGACCATCCGTACAGGACGACGCCGGTGGCGCCGTTCGCGCGCGCGTACGAGACGGCGGACTCGACGTCCTTCCATTCGGTGTCGCCCAGGTGGTTCTTGTGGTCGCGCGACTTCGGCGCGCCGACGTCGTTGCGGTACGCGATCGACAGCATGGGCAGGCCGAGGCCCTGGACGGTCCGCATGGCGCGGAACGTCTCGGCCTTGTCGGCGTTGCGGCCGTGCACGGCGATGACCCAGGTGTTCTTGGGGGACGATCCGGGCAGCAGCCACGCGGGCATGGCGCCGAGCTCGGTCGGGTAGGTGACGTCCTTGAAGTCGAGCCCGAGCGCCGATCGCGGGTCGCCGGAGTACACCCAGTGGTCGATGCCGGCCGCGGCGCCCTTGACGGGCGTCCCGTGGGAGACCGACAGCACCTTCCGGACGACGTGGTCCTCGCCGCCGCCCACGACGGGGCCGAGCAGGGCGCGGCCGCCGTGCTTCCAGACGAGCGCCCACGTGCCGGGGCGCTCCGTCTCGGGCTCGCGGGGGAGCGTGACGGTGCCGTCCGAGACGTCCTCGATGGTGAACGGGTACTCGGCGGAGTGGTCGACCTCGGTGGCGACGCCCGCGAAGTACCAGCCGACGCCGCCGACCGCCGCGCACAGCAGTACGGCGACCGCGGTGATCGTCGCCATCAGGACGCGGGCGCGGCGGCGGCGCCGCGCGGCGGCCGGCCGGCCGGGCGGCGCGGGGGCCGCCGATTCGGGGGCATCGGTGGACACGACATAGGACGTTAGCCCACGTCCCAGGGGACTCCGGGCGCCTCGACGGCCATGCACCCGAGCGTCCGTGACGCCGGGTCCCGCCGCAATGGACCGATCCGTGCGGTTAACCTGCCGCTCAGGTTCCATCGGGATCACATGAGGGGACGCGCGGGTGACGGGGCAGAGCGAGCGGATCGCGGAGATCGAGGAGCGGATCGTCCGGTTCGCGCGGCAGACCGCGCCGCCGCGCTGGCGCCGCATCGACCTGCGGTGCGCGGCGACCGTGGTGGCGAGCGACGTGACCCTGACGATGCTGACCGGCGAGAACGCGGTGGTGCCCGCCGAGGTCGTCCCGGACGAGCTGTCGGCCCTGCTGGTGGAGCTGCGGCGCGCGCACTACCTGTCGGAGCAGGGCACCTGGTTCTCGATGCTGGCGATCGTCGAGCCCGCCGCGTCGCTGTTCCTCTACAACGACGCGTTCGACCCGGGGTGGGACCCGCCCGCGCCCGTGGAGGCGTGGCGGCGCGACCAGATCGTGATGCCGCGCGACGGCGCGAACGTCCCGGGCTGGCTGCGCGACCGGCTGGAGGGCCGGGAACCGGCCGAGCCCGCCGAGCGGCCCGTCCCGGCGCCGCTGGACCCGGTCGAGCAGACGGAGCTGCTGGCGGGCCCGTTCACGGTGCTGGTCGCCGACCACGCGCCGCCGTTCTGGGAGCGGATCTCCGGCCACTACCAGGCGGTCGGCGGGCATGTGGAGTTCCCGCCGATGACGGTGCGGAAGGCGGACGGGACGACCGCGTCCTGGGCGCCGCCCGGCGCCGCGGCCGGGCTGCTCGACCGGCTGCGCGCCGGGACGCACGCGTTCCAGGGCGCCACGTGGTCCCGGATCGACGTCGAGGTCGTGTACGGGGACGGCGACGTGCGGTGCCGCGCGAGCTTCACCTATGACGAGGAGCCCCGCTGGGCTTCCGAGCCGTCCGCGGACGACGTCCGGCGCGAGCTGGAGCGGCTCCCGCGCCGGGACGTCCCGGAGTGGATGACGCGGCGCCTGGGCCCCGCGCCGGTCGCGCCCCCGCAGCCGACGCGGTTCGAGAGCCCGGTGCGGAAGGCCCGCGTGTTCGACCGGGCCGGGAAGGACGGCGGCCCGCCCGAGGTGTCGCGCCCGCCCGTCCCGCCGGAGGAGGCCGAGCGCGTCGTCCGGTACCTGGAGGACGCGCCGACCGTCATGGCGGCCCGGTCGAGCGCCCCCGACCTGCTCGATCCGTCGCGCGGCGAGCGCGTCCCGCTCACCTTCCACACCGACGGCGCGTGGGTGTGGTCGGGGGCGGTCGGCTACTACCTGCGCGAGCACGGCGTCCCGCCGGAGCCGGACCTGGTCGCGCACATCCGCGCGCGCCGGTTCGCGGTCCCGGCCGTCGGCGACGACGCGATGGACGCGGCGAGCGCCGCCGCGATGGGGCGCACCGCGCCGCGCGGCATCCGGACGGAGCCCGAGCCGGAGCAGTGGCTCGCCCTCCTCCAGAACCGTCTGGACGCCCTGCAGGTCGATCGTGCGCGCTACCGGCTCCGCGGCGAGGAGGACGGGGCGTGGTGCCTCGTCCAGGAGAAGGCGGGCTGGACGGTCTTCCACCTCGACCATGGTGAAAGGACCCGGCAGGCCGCTTTCGACGACGGGGAACAGGCCGCCGCGTATCTCCTCGGCAGCCTGCTCATGGTGGTGCCGCAGCAGCAGACCATCGAGATCCCGAAGATCCAGCCGTTGAAGGGGGAGCCGCCGCTCTCTCTCCTGCGCGACCGTCAGATCACCGAGCTTCCCGCAGGAACCGAGGTGGACCGCTACGGAGGCCACGGCGGGAACACCGCCTACGCCGCGCGCACACCGTTTCCCCAACGCTCGCTGCCCGCAGACTGGCAGGAACGCGAGTACCACGTGTACCGGCTACTGCGCCCCTTGCAGGCCCTCACCGGAACCGCGGTGCCGTGGTTCGAGCAGCCCGGTGGCGGGACGGCGTACGTGTTCGAACGCTCGATCGCCTACCTCCTCGCCGACGGCACCCTCCTGGAGGTGCACGACTGAGGGCGGTGCGGGTGTGCGGCGGTGCCGGTGTACGGCTCGGCTAAGCGGCGCCGATGGCGGAGACCAGGCCCAGGGCCAGCGTCAGGTCGAGGTGGATGAACGTCTCCAGCTTCGCGCCCGGCGGGACGTCCGGGTCCGCGGCGATCTCGTCGAGGACGGCCAGTGCGGCCGGGCTGTCCAGGTCGTTGCCGAGCGCGCGCTCCGCCTTGCGGGCGTAGTCGCGGTCCATCGGGCGCCCCGGGCTGCGCGCCCACCCCGCGACGAGGTTCCGCCACGCGTCCAGCCGCGCGGCGGCGGTCATGAACCGGGTCGCCGTCAGTACGAGCGGGTCGCGGTACGGCGCCTCCAGCATCGCCAGCCGCGCCGCGAGGGGGTCCATGGACGCGTTCGCCATGACCGAGTACCAGTCGCCGGTCTCGTGCGGGACGAGCACCCAGTGCCCGGCGACGTCGACGTTCGTCGAGGAGGCGATGTAGAGGTCGGCCTCCGGCGGCGGCGCGTCCCAGCTGAGGAGCTCGAACGGCGCGATGTTGTAGTCCGTCCAGTCGCGGTCGTGGACGGACAGGTCCGGCGAGCACGCCACCGGGACCCCGCGCCCGGCGCGTTCGGCGACCCGCCGCAGCAGGTCGGCGACCACGAGGGCACGGTGCCCGGCCCCTTCGAGGACCTGGACGCGCAGGACCCGCCCCGGCGGGACCTCTTCGGCCTGCCCGGTGCGATGGTCGTAGAGGCGCATGCCCCCAACCCTAAGCAACCCGCCCGAACCGCCCGCCTTCCGGCCCCCGGTCGGCCGGGCCGCCGGTCAGCGGGCGGACCCGTCCGGCGCCCCCGCAGGGGCGGGCGCGGCCCCCGGCACCGGCCCTGCCGCGGACCCCGGCACCGGCCCTGGCGCAGGCCCGGGAGCGGGCGGCGCGGGCTCGGGCGCGGAGGCGGCCGACGGGTTCGGCGGGACGGGCGGAGGCTCGGGCATCGGCGGGGCGTCCGGCTTGCGGACGGCCGCGAACCGCAGCCGCACGTAGTCGGCGACCCAGCCCGACTCGCGGCGCAGCGCCGGCGCGGCCAGGTCGTTCACCCGGCTGAGCAGCGGCTCGACCAGCTCCGGCGGGACGTCGGCGAGGGCCCCGGCGGCGTAGGCGCGGACCCAGTCGGCGGCGCCGTTCGGCCCCTCGGTCATCTGGCTCGGCCGCTCGGCGTGCTCCAGCAGCCGCAGCGTGAAGCCGGCCTCCTCCAGCTTCGTCGCGTACTCGGCCGGGCTCGGGAAGTACCAGGGCAGCTCGGGCTCGCCGAGGCCGAAGACGCGCCAGGCGGTCTGCATGGCGGCGACCAGCTCGGCGCAGTTGCCCTCGCCGCCGAGCTCGCCGACGAACCGGCCGCCGGGCCGCAGCGCCGCGTGCACCTGCGCGATCACCGCGTCGGGGTCGCGGGTCATCCAGTGCAGCGCGGCGTTGGAGGCGACGGCGTCGCAGGCGTCGGTGATGGTGAAGGTGTGCGCGTCGCCCAGCATGAAGGAGATGCCCGGGTTCAGCGCGCTGGCCTGGGCGACCATGTCGGGGTTCCCGTCGATGCCCAGCACCTCGGCCCCCCGGGCGGCGATCTCCGCGCTGAACGCGCCGGTGCCGCAGCCGAGGTCGATGATCCGTTCGCCTGGCTGCGGGTCGAGCAGGTCGACCAGGGGCGCGCCGTGCGCGGAGACGTACCCGAAGGCGGAGTCGTACGTCACGGCCCAATTCACTGTCGTAATTTATCGGACATGTGATCGGCGGGTGCGCGGTTCCCCCCGCTCAGGCCCTCCGGGTGACCCGCGTCACGAGCGCCCGTCCCGTATCGTCCGGGCCATGGAGAAGCCCGATGTCGTGCGGATCGTCGGCGCCGAGCGGCCGGACGGCCTCGCCCTGCGCACCGCCGGGCTCGGCGAGCGCGGGCTGCCGGAGCTGCGCGCGGACGGCCTGCCGCCCTACCTCGGGCAGGGCTGGGCGCGCGTCCTCGGCGAGGCGGCGCGCGTGCTCGCCGCCTCCGGCGGCCGTCCGGCGGAGCTGGTGCTCGCGCCGGACGTGACGGTCCGGCTGCGGCCGGAGGAGGACGGCGCGGTCACGCTGCTGCCGCCCGCCGGTCATGAGGGCGGCCTGGACGAGTGGCGCCGCGACGTGGTCCTGCGCATGTTCCCGGCCGCCCGGGTCTGACGCGCCCCCGCCGGACTTCCTAGAATCGCATTCGGAAATCCGCCGGCGCGAGAAGGGGACGCACGTGGCCTACGCCGAGATCGAGTACGAGGTTCAGGACGGGATCGCCACGGTCACCCTGAACCGCCCCGACAAGATGAACGCCTACACCTTCACGATGCGCAACGAGATGCTCGACGTCTTCGACCGCATCGACGCCGACGACGACGTCCGCGCCGTCGTGGTGACGGGCGCGGGCCGGGCGTTCTGCGCGGGCGCCGACCTCACCGGCGGCGGTGGCACCTTCGACAAGGAGAAGTCGAAGGACATGTTCGCCGGCGAGGACGACGTGCTGGAGGACGGCACCCCGCGCGACGGCGGCGGCACGGTCGCGCTGCGCATCGCCCGCTGCCTCAAGCCGGTCATCGGCGCGTTCAACGGCGCCGCGGTCGGCGTCGGCGTCACGATGACGCTGCCGATGGACGTCCGGCTGGCCAGCGAAAGGGCCAAGTTCGGGTTCGTGTTCGCGCGGCGGGGCATCGTCACCGAGGCCGCGTCGAGCTGGTTCCTGCCGCGCCTGGTCGGCATCGCGCAGGCGATGGAGTGGGCCGCGACCGGCCGCGTGTTCGACGCGCGGGAGGCCCTGGACGGCCGCCTCGTGTCCCGCGTGTACGCGCCGGACGAGCTGCTCCCGGCCGCATACGCGCTCGCCCGCGAGATCGCCGACAACACCTCGGCGGTGTCCGTGGCGACGATCCGGCGCCTCATGTGGTCGGGCCTGTCGGCGCCGTCCCCCTGGGACGCGCACGCCGCCGACTCCCGCCTGATGGCCGAGCTGGGCGGGGGCGCCGACGCCGTCGAGGGCGTCACCTCGTTCCTGGAGAAGCGTCCCGCCGCGTTCCCCATGCGCGTCAGCAAGGACCTGCCGGCGAACGTCCCCGACTGGCCCGTCCGCTAGCACCGCCCTGCGCGCCGCCCCCGCCTGCCGTCCGCGGTCCGCGAGGGCGGCGCGCCGCGCGTCAGGGCCGCCGCCCCGCGCCGTCGACGATCGCGGACACCTCGACCGCCTGCTCGTTCATGACGGTTCCGGCACGGATGATCTCGGGGCCGCCCCGCTTTCCGGGGAGCTTCGGAAGGCGCTGCTCCTCGGCCTGGACGATCCGCCGCCCGAGGTAGTCGTACGTCCCGAGGGCCAGCACGAACTCCAGCCGCTCCCCATCCCGGCCGGTACGGGAGACGGTGGTGCCGGGACGTCCGAGCGCGTCCCTCGTCCCCTCCTTCACCTGCACGCCTGGGATGCGGGCCAGCGCACGGAAGACGGCGGCGCGCCGCGAGTCCGGCGTGGACGGCCCCTGCCCGAGGAAGTCCGCGAGCCGGCCGAACACCCACTGGTCCCGGCCGTCCTCGCCGGTGTAGAGCCGCCCGCCGTTCTCGGCGTTGTAGGACGCAGCGCGCTGGTCGATTTTCGCCAGCAGCGCGGCCGGGTCGTCCGGCAGCGCGCGCAGGTAGTCGTACCACTGCGCGGGCGAGCGCTCCTCGGCGTCGCCGTCCCGGACCGTCCGCGAGACGACCAGCCGCGGCTTCCTGCCCGGCCCGGCGTCGTACCGGGCGGTCTCGCGGCCGTCGAAGCGGACCCAGCTCTCCAGGTGCCGCATGGCGGACGGAGCGCCCTCCATGCCCGCCTGATACGTCCTGGTGTAGACCCACTGGTGCGGCGCCGGGCGCCGGTCGGGGCGGCCCGCGACGGTCTCCGCGGCGCGTTCCAGGATCCGCGTCGCGCTCACCGGACGCGCGGCGACCGGCGGCGACGCGGAGTCCGTGCCGTCCAGGGCGACCGCCGCGACGGCCGCCGCCGCGGCCGCGGCGACCCCGGCCGCCAGCCCCGCCCGCCATGCCGGGACGAGCACGCGGCGCCGGCTGCGGGCCTCACGGACGAGCCGGTCGCGGCCGGGCGCCAGCCGCTCGGGCCCCGGCTCGGGCACCTGCGCGCGGAACGCGCCCAGTTCTTCGAGGTCGTTCATTCGCCCGTCCCTTCCCGCACGTTCGTCGGATCGGTCCCTCCGAGCGCCTCCCGCACCTTCCGCCGCGCCCGGTGCAGCCGGGACCGCACCGTCCCGACGGGGATCGACAGCGCCTCGGCGACCTGGTCGTAGGACAGGTCCGCCCACGCGACGAGCAGCAGCACGTCCCGGTCGCCCCGCGGCAGGCCGGCCAGCGCGCCGGCGAGCGGCCGGGAGGCGGCCGCCGCGCTCACCCGCGCGTCCACTCGGTCCATGGCGTCGGTCACCGGGTCGGCGCCGGTGCGGGCCAGCGCCCGCAGCATCCGCGTCTCCGCCCTGCGGTGCTTGCCGATGAGGTTCGCCGCGATCCCGTACAGCCACGGCCGCGCGTCGGGGCGCCCCGGGTCGTAGCGGTCGCGGCGGCGGAACGCGGCCAGGAACGTCTCGGCCACGACGTCGTCGGCGGCCTGCTCGCCGAGCCTGCGCGCGACGTACCGGTGGATGGAGGGCGCGTGCCGGTCGTACAGGGCCGCGAACGCCTCGGGGTGCCGCCCGGACCGCTCGATGAGGCGCGCGTCGTCCTCCGGCGGCGTGAAGCCGGCCAGCGGCGTGGTGGTGTCCGGTGGCGTGGTGCCGTCCGGCGGCGCCGGTGCGCGTGGACTGACGGTCATACGGCTCCGTCCTCTGCGGTGGGTCCGTGCGGGACGCCGCACGGTCACCCGTCATCACCCGCAGGGGCGGCGGGAGTTCACGGCCGCCGGGGAGGGCGGTGGAACCGGAGGGCGACACTTCTCTCACCGGGGGTGGCGCGGGGGGCCGGTACCGGCTGCATCATGGGGCTGCGTCCCCCCGTCGCGCCCCAAGGACGATCTTGGTAATCCGGACCTTGGTGACGTGTGTTGCGAGTGAGGCGCAGGGTAAGAAGCGGCCCGAGGCAACACGTTACGGGGGTGCGTGGTGCGGATCAGGACATTCGCCATCATCGCGGCCGGTCTCCTGCTCGTCTCGGGATGCGGCCACGCGGAGAAGCGGCAGGCGCGGACGGCCGGCCACCAGGTCGCGGCCGGGAAGAAGGCGCGGACGGCGCCGCACCTGCAGCAGCCGCCGGCCCAGCGGAAGATCGACTGCGACCGGACCAAGTGCGTCGCGCTGACGTTCGACGACGGTCCGGGCCCGTACACGAACGGGCTGCTCGACGTGCTGAAGAAGGAGGGCGTGCGCGCCACGTTCTTCCTCATCGGGCAGAACGTCGCCGCGTTCCCGGCCGCCGTGCGCCGCGAGGTGATGGAGGGGCACGAGATCGGCGACCACAGCTGGAACCATCCGCAGCTCACCGCGATGTCGCTGCCCGCCGTCAAGACGCAGATCCAGCGCACCCAGGACGCGATCACCAAGGCGTCCGGCGGGATCAAGCCGACCATCATGCGCCCGCCGTACGGCGCGACGAACAAGCGCGTCGGGCAGACCATCGGGATGCCGCTGATCCTGTGGAGCGTCGACACCGAGGACTGGCGCTACCTGAACACCGCCCGCGACACCCGGGTCGGGATCAAGGAGCCGCAGGCCGGCGGCATCATCCTGTTCCACGACATCCACAAGCCGAGCGTGAAGGCGATCCCGGCGGTCATCGCGGGGCTGAAGAAGCGCGGCTTCACGTTCGTCACGGTGTCGGAGCTGTTCCAGAACCGGCAGCTGAAGCCCGGCCAGACCTACTCCGAGCTGCTGCCGCCCAAGACCGCGTCCCCGGCGCCCGTCACGGCCAGCCCGCCGCCTCCCGGCTCGCCCGCCGGCCCCGCACCGTCGAAGTCCGGGCCCGCGCCGTCCAAGTCCGGCCCCGGGCAGCAGCAGGCCGAAGGCCACTGACGCTCCCGAGGGGCGCTCCGACCCGGTCGCGCCGGCCTCCGCGCGAACGCCGTCAGACTCCGCGGCGCTTCGGCGGGGGCATGGGCGGGACGACCTTGCCCGCGACCACGATCTCCTCGGGCACCTCGACCAGCTCGCCGTTGCGACGGCGCACCTGGAGCGTCTTGTCGGACCAGGATTCGAGTACGCCGACCACGTCGCTGTACTCTCCCGTTGGCAGACGACGGCGCAGCGAGACCCGCTGACCCACGTCCGCGCTACTGATGGACACCACCAGGCGCGCGGCAAAGCGGCCAGACATGTGAGGACCCCCATGTCGAATCGACTGCGCGGTGGTGGCCATACTATTCACAGCGAGCTTGCGGTGAGCCGTGACGTGCGGCGGGGCCGGAAACCCGAGAGGAGTCACTGACGTGACCTACGTCATTGCGCAGCCCTGCGTGGACCTGCTCGACAAGGCATGCATCGAGGAGTGCCCGGTCGACTGCATCTACGAAGGGAAGCGTCAGCTCTACATCCACCCGGACGAGTGCGTCGACTGCGGTGCGTGCGAGCCGGTTTGCCCGGTTGAGGCCATCTACTACGAGGACGACGTCCCCGACCAGTGGAAGGACTTCTACAAGGTGAACGTGGAGTTCTTCGACGACCTGGGCTCGCCCGGCGGCGCCTCCAAGGTGGGCAAGATCGACAAGGACCACCCGATCGTCGCGGCGCTGCCCCCGCAGAGCCAGGACGACTGATAACGGGCTGAAACCGGCCGGTGCGGCGGGTCGCGACCTTTGGGGAGCGTCCCGGCGACGGTCATTGCGGTTCAACGCATCCGGGCCGTGGTCTACCGCGCATTCCGCGGGAGGCCACGGCCCTGCTGATTCGGGGCGCCCGCGCGTCCCGGCGAGGAGGGCTGGGTCTTGTTCACGCTGCCGGACTTTCCGTGGGACCGGCTGGAGCCGTACAAGAAGCGCGCGGCCGAGCATCCGGACGGCATCGTCGACCTGTCCGTGGGCACGCCCGTGGACCCGACGCCCGACGCCGTCCGCAAGGCGCTCGCCGAGGCGTCCGACGCGCCCGGCTACCCCGCCACCTACGGCACCCCCGAGCTGCGCGAATCGGTCGCGGGCTGGCTGCGGCGCCGCGCGGGCGTGACCGGCGCCGACCCGGCCGCGGTGCTGCCCGTCATCGGCACCAAGGAGCTGGTGGCGTGGCTGCCGACGCTGCTCGGCGCCGGCCCCGGCGACAAGGTCGTCTTCCCCGAACTGGCGTACCCGACCTACGACGTGGGCGCCCGGCTGGCGGGCGCGGAGCCCGTCGCGACGGACGGCCTGCTGAAGCTCGGCCCGGTCCGGCCGAAGATCGTGTGGGTGAACTCGCCGTCCAACCCGACGGGGAAGGTGCTGCCCGCCGAGCACCTGCGCAAGGTCGTCGCATGGGCGCGCGAGCGCGGCGCGATCGTGGTCAGCGACGAGTGCTACCTGGAGTTCGGCTGGGACGAGGAGCGCCCGCCCGTCTCGGTCCTGCACCCGGACGTGTGCGGCGGCTCCCACGAGGGCCTGCTCGCGGTGAACTCGCTGTCCAAGCGGTCGAACATGGCGGGCTACCGCGCCGGGTTCGTCACCGGCGACCTCGCGATCGTGAAGCGGCTGCTGGAGGTCCGCAAGCACGCGGGGATGATCGTCCCGGCGCCGGTGCAGGCGGCGATGGTCGCGGCGTTCGACGACGACGGGCACGCCGACGAGCAGCGGGCCCGGTACGCGCGGCGCCGCGCCGGCCTGCGCGCCGCGTTCGAGCGGCACGGGTTCCGCATCGACCACTCCGAGGCGTCGCTGTACCTGTGGGCGACGCGCGACGAGCCGTGCTGGGAGACCGTCGGGCACCTGGCGTCGCTCGGCATCCTCGTCGGCCCCGGCGAGTTCTACGGGACGGCCGGCGCCCGGCACGTCCGCATCGCGTTCACCGCCACGGACGAGCGCGTCGCCGCGGCCGCCGCCCGCCTCTGACCCCGCCTCTGACCCCGCCTCCGCAAGCCCGGAGACCACGTACGACCGGAACCCGGATCCGCCCTCGCGGATCCGGGTTTTCCACATGAAACCGGATCTTTCTCCTTTGCGTCTGATCGCGGTATGGGCGTGGACCGCCACAATCGGTAGGATCCGCAGGTCTCCGCCCGCTTTTCCGGGCGCGTCGATGGAGGGATGTCCGTGGGTGGTCCCGAGCTGGTGCTCGCGATAGCGCTGATCGTCGCCGCGGTGGCGGTGGTGGTCGCGGTGGTCGTGCTCGTCGTGGTGCTGAGCCGGCGCCGGTCGTCCCCGCCGCCCGCTCCGGCGGTGCCGCACGACCCGTTCGCGCCCGAGCAGAGCGTCGCCGGCGACCCCCGCACGCTGAAGGCCGGCGACATGGTCGAGTACCTCGGCACCCGCTACTTCGTGCGCGGCTCGCTGCGGCTGCGCGAGGGCGGCTTCACCTGGTCGGAGCACCTCCTGGACGCCGACACCATCGAGGGCCAGAAGGTGTGGCTGTCGGTGGAGGAGGACCCGGACCTCGAGGTCGTCTTCTGGACCGAGTACGAGATCGGCGACCTGCGCCCCGGCGACCGGACGGTCACCGTCGAGGGCGTCGAGTACCGCCGCGACGAGCACGGCACCGCCGACTACACCAGCGAGGGGACGACCGGGGTCGGCGTCCGCGGCCGCGTCGAGTACGTCGACTACGAGGGGCCGGGCGGCCGCTACCTGTCGTTCGAGCAGTACGGCGGCGGCCAGTGGGAGGCCGGGCTCGGCGAGCGCGTGCCCGCCGGCACCATGACCATCTACCCGGGCAGCGGCTGAATGCTGACCGTCCTCGACACCCCCTACCAGGACGCGCGCGCCGACGGGCTGTCGTACGCGCTCGGCCTGCCGCCGCTGGATGCGCTCGCCGTCCTGCCGGTGGAGCGCGGGGGGCTGACCGTCCAGCTGCGCCTGCTCGGCGCGTCCCACCAGGTGATCGCCGGGCCGCTCAGCGAGACCGTGGCGTGCCTGCCGGGGACCAATGCCGAGCCGCTGCCGGGCAGCGCCGCGACGACGTTGCCGGGCTGGTCCTACGCGTTCACCGCGACGACGGCCGTGCACCCCGACGACGCGGCGTTCGGCCGGGCCGTCGAAGGGATCTGCGCGCGGCTCGCCGACCGCGGCGACGCCCTGACCGGCGCCTTCCCCGGTTCGCGGTACGCCGTCACCGCCCTCGCCCTGGACGGCGCGGCCCTGGACGGCGCGGACTTGGAGGGCGCGGGCCTGGACGCCCTGGACATGCGCCCGGACGGCGCGGCCGCCGGCGGCGGGACGGGCGCGGAGAACACCGAACAGCGGGCCGGGATCGGCTGGCGCACCTGGCACGCCTACCCCCAGACCCGGGAGATCGTGATGACGCGGAGCCGGTTGGTGAGACCTACATGAACAGCACGCACCGGGCCGCGGCCGGCGGGGCGGCCGCCGTCCTGCTGGCCGTGGCGCTCGGCGGCTGCGGCGACTCGCAGTCGTCGTGGCTGGCCAAGAAGTACCGCAAGATCGGCTACAACACCTTCCAGTCGTCGCAGCCCCCGCGGACGGTCGCGTCGGCGATCAACCGCAAGTTCAAGGCGATCGACCGCGTCGACGACCTCGCGACGTACGGCAACGGCGGCGGGGTGTTCCTGCGCTACCCGAAGCTCGTCGTCGGGGTGACGCCGTACGGCGGCGGCAGCCACATCACCCTCGACAAGCCGTCCGGCGGCTACAACCGCTACTACTCCCATGTCGGCCACCGCTGGAGCGCGCCCGGCAGTGGCGGCTGGAACAAGCACGGCATCGCGTCCTTCCGCGGCGGCGGTCCAGGGTCGGGCAAATGAGGAGCAACGGATGAACGACATGGCTCATGACATCGGCGCGACCTTCGCCTACGGCGCGGTCGGCATCGCGCTGATGGCGATCGGCTACCTGGTGGTGGAGGTGACGACGCCCGGCCGCCTCGGCCACCAGATCTGGACCGAGGGCAACCGGGGCGCCGCCCTGCTGCTCGGCGAGAAGCTCCTCGGCATCGGCGCGATCGTCACCACCGCGATCGTCACCAGCGACAACGACCTGAGCAACGGCCTGGTCGACACCGCCGTGTACGGCGCGATCGGCATCGTGCTGATGGTGGTGGCGTTCTACTTCCTCGACATGATCACGCCGGGCAGGCTGGGCGCGACGCTGGTCGACGGCGAGGCCATCCACCCGGCGGGCTGGGTGGTCGCCGCCGCCGACATCGCCGTCGCCGCGATCGTGGCCGGGGCGGTCTCCTGACCTCCCGCGACCTCGACCGGACGGCCCCGCCGCCGGCCGCCGCCCCGGACGCGCCGGCCGCCGGCGCCGCCGGCGCGCCCGCCCCCGAGACCCCGGACGCGCCCGCCGCCGGACCCGGCCCCGAGACGGCCGCCGAGCCCGGTCCCGACTCGGGCTCCGGCTCCGGCTCGGAGGGTGGTGGCGCGGAGGGCGGCGGCTCGGAGGGCGGCGGCGCGGCGGGCCGGCTCGGCGCGCCGGCGCGGGTGGCGCGCGCTCTGGTCCTCGCGGCCGTGTTCACCTGCGCGGCCTGCGGCCTGGTGTACGAGCTGGCGCTCGTCGCGCTCGGCAGCTACCTGGTCGGCGACTCCGTCACCCAGGCGTCGATCGTGCTGTCCGTCATGGTCTTCGCCATGGGCATCGGGTCGCTGCTGGCCAAGCCGCTGCAGAAGCACGCCGCCGCCGCGTTCGCCATCGTCGAGGGCGCGCTCGCGCTGGTCGGCGGCCTGTCGGTGCTCGCGCTGTACGCCGCGTTCTCCTGGCTCGACATCTACGTCCCGGCGCTGGTGGCGGTGTCGTTCGCGGTGGGCGCGCTGATCGGCGCGGAGATCCCGCTGCTGATGACGCTGCTGCAGCGGATCCGCAAGCAGGACGCGGGCAGCGCCGTCGCCGACCTGTTCGCCGCCGACTACGTGGGCGCGCTGATCGGCGGGCTCGCCTTCCCGTTCGTGCTGCTCCCGACGTTCGGGCACATCAAGGGCGCGCTGCTGGTCGGCGCGGTGAACGCGGTCGCCGGCGTCGCGGTGGTGCTGTGGCTGTTCCGCCGCCGGCTCGGACGCGTCGCGCGGGTCGGGATCGGCCTCGGCATGGTGGCGGTGCTCGCCGTCCTCGGCACGACGTACGCGCTCTCCGACCGGATCGAGGTGACCGCGCGGCAGGCGCTGTTCGAGGACCCCATCGCGCTGGCGAAGGACACCCCGTACCAGGAGATCGTGATCACCCGGAAGATCACCCTGGCGGGCACCACCGACCTGCGCCTGTTCCTGAACGGCGACCTGCAGTTCTCCTCGGCGGACGAGTACCGGTACCACGAGTCGCTCGTCCACCCGCTGATGTCCGGCCCGCACGGGAACGTGCTGATCCTCGGCGGCGGCGACGGGCTGGCGATGCGCGAGGTGCTGCGCTACCGCGACGTCCGCAGCGCGACGCTGGTCGAGCTCGACCCGGAGATGCTGCACCTCGCCCGGACCTACGGGCCGCTGGTCGCGCTCAACCACCGTTCCTTCGAGGACCCGCGCGCGCACACTGTCAACGCCGACGCGTTCACGTGGCTGCGCGGCCAGACCCGCCGGTACGACGCCGTGATCGTCGACATGCCCGACCCCGACGACGTGCCCACCGCGAAGCTGTACTCCGTCGAGTTCTACGGCCTGGTCAAGCGGGTCCTCGCGCCCGGCGGCCGGATGGTCGTGCAGTCCGGGTCGCCGTACTTCGCGCCGAAGTCCTTCTGGAGCATCGAGAAGTCGATCGCCGCCGCCGGCCTCGCCACCACCCCGTACCACGTGGACGTGCCGAGCTTCGGCGACTGGGGCTTCACCCTCGCCTCGCCGACCGCAGCGCCGCCCGCGCTCGCGCTGTCCCCGGACGCCCCGCCGCTGCGCTTCCTCGACGGGTCCGTCCTGCAGGCCGCGTCCGTCTTCCCCAAGGACCGCCGCTCCCGCGACGTCGGCGTCAACACGCTCGTCCACCCCCGCCTCGTCCAGTACGAGGGCCAGGAGTGGAAGGACTCCTGACCCCGGCCCGCGCGGTCAGCGGTCGGTGGAGGTGCGGATGGCCTTGTCGACGGCGTGCTGGAACGACGAGACGAGCGACTGGATCATCAGCGGTTTGAGCTTGCCGGCCAGCTCCATCAGCCGGTCGCGCTCCTCGGGGGAGCGGCCGCTCTCCCGGTAGGAGCGGACGACGGTGTCCTGGAAGACCTGCTGGAGCTCGGCCGCGAGCGCGGTGGTGTGCCGTTCGACGGCCTCGTGCGAGGCGATCAGGGTGTCCAGCGGCATCGGGAGTTCGGCGAGCTCGGCGCTGATGCCGAGCAGGGCGGGCATGACGACCCGGACGGTGTCCGGCGCGATGCTCTCCACGACGCCGAGCGCTTCGAGGCGCTTGAGCGTGTCGTCGTCGAGGTGGCGTCCGGCGCGGCGGTCCAGCTCGTGCCGGCTCACGTCCTCGGGACGCTCCGGCGCCCACGGCGACAGCAGCGCGCGTTGCAGCGCGAGGTCCTCGGCGGGCGCGTCCAGCGGGATCTTCCGCAGGTGCTTCTCGATGGCGGCGAGGGTCAGGCCGAGCGACTGGAGCTCCCGGACGAGTTCGAGCCGCGCGAGGTGGTCGGCGTCGTAGAGGCCCGTCCGGCCGCGCAGCCGGGGCGGTGGCAGCAGGCCGCGCCCGGCGTAGAAGCGCACGGTGCGGACGGTGACCCCCGCGCGCGCGGCCAGCTCGTCCACGGTGAGATCCATACCCGGCTCCTTTGACGTGACAGTGCCAGTGTTACATTAATGCTGTATCAGCACGCACTTACCGAGGGAGACCGCCGGATGGCACGGGAGATCTTCACCGCGGAGCACGAGGCGTTCCGCGACATGGTCCGCGCCTTCATCGAGAAGGAGATCGCGCCGTACCACGAGCAGTGGGAGAAGGACGGCGTCGTCTCCCGCGACGTGTGGCTGGCCGCGGGGCGGCAGGGGCTGCTCGGCATCGACATGCCGGAGGAGTTCGGCGGCGGCGGCAACCCCGACTACCGCTACTACGTGATCCTCAACGAGGAGTTCGCGAAGGCGGGCGTGCACGGCCCCGGGTTCTCGGTGCACAACGACATCAACGGCGGCTACCTGCGTCAGCTTTGCACTCCGGAGCAGCAGGCGCGCTGGTTCCCCGGCTACTGCTCCGGCGAGATCATCACCGGCATCGCGATGACCGAGCCCGCCGCCGGCTCCGACCTGCAGGGCATCAAGAGCACCGCGATCAGGGACGGCGACCACTACGTCCTGAACGGCTCCAAGACGTTCATCTCCAACGGCATCCTGTCCGACCTGGTGATCGTCGTGGCGAAGACCGACCCGTCCGCCGGGGCGAAGGGCGTCAGCCTCCTCGTCGTCGAGCGCGGCATGGAGGGCTTCGAGCGCGGCCGCAACCTCGAGAAGGTCGGCATGCACGCGCAGGACACCGCCGAGCTGTTCTTCGACAACGTCCGCGTCCCCAAGGAGAACCTCCTCGGCGAGGAGGGCATGGGCTTCATCTACCTGATGACGAACCTGGCCCGCGAGCGGCTGTCCATCGGCGCCACCGCGATGGCCGCCGCCGAGTCGGCGTTCGAGCAGACGCTGGAGTACTGCAAGACCCGCGAGGCGTTCGGCCGCCCGATCGGCAAGTTCCAGCACAACCGGTTCACGCTCGCCGAGATGAAGACCGAGCTGACCATCAGCCGCTCCTTCACCGACGAGTGCATCGTCAAGGAGGGCAAGGGCGAGCTGAGCGTCGACGAGGCCGCGATGCTCAAGTACTGGAACACCGAGCTGCTGAAGCGGGTCGTGGACCGCTGCCTCCAGCTGCACGGCGGCTACGGCTACATGATGGAGTACCCGATCGCGAAGGCCTACCAGGACGTCCGCATCCAGACCATCTTCGGCGGCACGACCGAGATCATGAAGGAGATCATCGGCCGCGGCCTCGGCGTCTAGCCCGATCGGTCCTCGCGGTGCAGCCAGGCGAGGCAGTCGGGCGGCGCCAGTTGCGCCGCGCGCGCGTGGTAGTAGGCGAGCTCGGCACTGGAGAGCAGGCTGCGTCCCGATCCGGAGGTCCCCTTGCGGAAGAACTTCTCCGGCGCCCCGCCCAGGCCGTCCTCCGGTTGCAGCCGCCCGGCGGCGGAGCGCATCTCGCTGAACGTGGCGGCCTTCACCAGGGCCGGCCAGGCGTGCTCGGGCACGCTGATCCCGAGCCGGGCGGCGAGGTTCCGCATCTCGCCCTCGAGGTCGGCGGA
Organism: Spirillospora sp. NPDC000708; assembly: GCF_040299565.1. Taxonomy (NCBI): domain Bacteria; kingdom Bacillati; phylum Actinomycetota; class Actinomycetes; order Streptosporangiales; family Thermomonosporaceae; genus Spirillospora; species Spirillospora sp. NPDC000708. The sequence goes on along the minus strand of NZ_JBEPCJ010000054.1, from coordinate 19,345 downwards.
CAGGTCCTCGTAGTGCAGGAGCACCACGCCTGGGTCCGCGCGCCGGGCCCAGGCTTCGCTCAGATGGCCGAGCATGTCGGGCAGCAGATGGCCGCGGTTCGCGTGCAGGTCGGTATCCGTGGCGATCCACTGCAGGAGCCAGTTGCGCGGTGACGACGATCCGCGCCGGTTCCCCGAGGCGGGCCGCTCGTGATGCTCCGCGGCGTTGATCCGGTGGTGGTAGTACGAGATGGCCGCGTCCAGGAGATGCCTGCCGACGACGACATAGGTGACCCGGTCATCGGCCGGAAGCTCGCTCAGCGGCAGATGGGTCTTGATGAACCTGCGGTGCGTCTGAGCCGCGAGAGCGGCCGCCGTCTCGCGCCGGGCCACGGGCTCGGCGTCGAGCCACGGTGACAGATCGGGCAGGGAGCCCGGGAGGTCCGGGGTCTGGAAGACGAGAAGCGCGCAGATCATCTGCGTCCAGGTCGTGCCGCACTTGACCGGGGTGCTGACGATGATGTCGCCCTCGCGGAGCGGGAAGTCCGCCCACGAGGCCGCCCTGAGGGCGTACTCGGACAGGTTCACGACGGTCATGCCGCGCTTGGTGAGCACGGCGGCCGGGCGGGACCGGCCCGGAGCCGCCGCGCGCGTCCTCAGGTAGCCGCGCCGGCCGAGACCGTCGGTCAGCGCGACGACATCCCGCTCGGCGAAGCCGAGACCGTCGAGAAGGCGGAGCGCGCCGGCCCTGTCGTGCCGGGCCAATATGCCGAGCAGAAATGACTCACCGGCCGAAATGTCGTCCAGACCGGCCGCCGAATAGCGGCTCTCGATGTACTCCGCCGAGTCGACGACGGCCCGATACATCGCCGTCATCGTTTTCACGTGCTCGTCGGACATGGGTGGAACGGGAGCAGGCATGGCCCCTTCCCCTGTTACGGCAGAAAGGCCGGGAGGCGCGCGGAGCCGAGGCGGTCCGCCGGCGCCGGGCTCCGGCGCTCCCCGGCCCTGCGAAACTCAGCCATCGATCCACTGGTGCTTTTCCGCACAGCCGAGCACGACCCTGCGGACGTCGACCACCTGCTGCCCGCTCAGCGCCGGGACGCCGCTCAGCAGCAGTTCCGTCAGCTCCTGCATGAATTCGTCCGGCGAGAGCACGTCGCACGTCGGTTCGTCGTCGTCCAGCGTGCCGCCGGCCTGGGCGGACGCGGCCGGTGGGGCCGCCGGCACCGGTGCCGGCGCCTGCCGGGGCGGTGCCGGGACCGGCTTTTCCGCCGCGCCGGGCTCGTCCGGAATGAGATGCGCCGCGAAGGCCTTCCGGCCCCGGTCGCCCGCCATCACCTTGAACTCCAGCCGCGCCCCCGGTGCGAGCTCGTAGGCATCGCTGTCGACCACCGATGTGTGCAGGAAGACGTCCTCGCCGCCGTCGTCCGCCGCGATAAAGCCGTAACCGCGTTCGTGGTCGAACTGCAGTATCCTGCCGGTCGCCATTTCTCCGCCACCTCCATCGCTTTCCGCCAACCTGGGAAAATCGTAAGACAGGGCCATGTGAGTGGCAATGACTAATCGACGGGAACGGTCGATGCGCACACCTCGGCGATCTTTTTGACGAGATCGCGGTCGGTGCGAACGGCGTCCCGGGCGAGCCGCAGTTTCGGATCGGCGGGCACCAGCGTGTGCCGGAGGGCGAGCCGGGCCCTTCCGCCGCCCGTCACGTTGAGCAGCACGACCGACGCGCGGTCGACCTTCCCGGTCCGCACCGCGTCCCGCAGGCAGGCGAGCGCCACCCCGGCCGCGGGCTCGATGTCGATTCCCTCCAGCTCCTCGAACATCGCCTGTGCCGCCCGGGTGGCACCGCTGTCAGCGGTCAGGACGTCCCCCCGGCTTTCGACCAGCGCGTCGTAGACCCCGCCGCGGACGGAGTAGGGCGGCGTCGAATTCGTCAGCTCGTCGGCATGCACGCCCTTGGCGACGGCCCGGAACCGGTCCGCGGACGCGTCGTCCAGCGACGGCGACCGCGCCTCCCACGCGTGGTGGATGGGCGTGAACGGACGGTTCTGGCAGAGCATGAGCCGGGGGAGCGCGGTCATCTCGGCGCCCGCGGCGCGCAGCCGCTTGGCCGCCTCGTGGACGGCGATCGCCCCGGTCCCGCTTCCCACGGCCTGGAAGTAGTGACTCGGCAGGGACCGCATCTCCTCATGCGCGGTCAGCATGACCGTCCCCAGCCCGTCCCGGCGACCCACGTTCTTCACCCCGCCCTCCGCCTGGAACGGGGCCGTCCGGCACACGGACGCGGCGAGGTCCATGGCGTCCGAGTAATCGCTGTCGCCGATGGCGACCACGCTGACGCACGGGTCGAGGGGCGCACGGAACCGCAACCGGTGCAGCGCCGTTTCCGGGACGATCAGCAGGCACGGCACCCCCTCCTGCGAGCAGGCCCAGGCGAAAGCGGCGGCGGTGTTGCCCGAGGACGGGACGGTCAGGATGCTCTGCCGCTTCGGCATCCTGCCGAGCACCGTGTACGCCTCGAACTCCTTGAACGTCCCGGTGCCCAGCATCGCGCCGCGCTCGGGCCAGTAGCCGTTGAAAGCGATCCAGAGGTTCGGGAGCCCGAGGGCGGTCGAGAGCGCCTCGCTGCGGTACACCACGCCCCGGTGGGCGTTGTCCGCCAGCCCGGTGACGGGCAGCCACTCGTGATAGCGGGACAGGCCCTGGCCGTCCTGGGCCGGCTTGAAGCCGCGCTGGCGGTACTCGGTGCGCAGCAGCGCCGGTGCGTGCCCTGCGGGGCACTGCAGGATCAGCCCGTCGTCCTCATGCGTCCGCTCGCAGCCGGAGCAGGCGAGCCTATAGTGGCGTGCCACGGCTTGCGTCAGTACTTGTCGAGGAAGTCGATGATGGCACGGTTGGTCTCCTCCGGTCGCTCCAGATAGCCGAGGTGGCCGCATGCCGCTATCTCGGTGAAATCGCAGTCCGGGATGGCCTCGCTCGCCTCGGCGCACAGGTGCGGCGGGCAGATGAGGTCATCGGTGAAGGCGATGACCCGGCAGGGCGCCTTGATCGTGCGCAGCACCGCATGCCGGTCCGCGGTGAAATCGATGTCGGCCTGCCCGCTCGACACCTTCCGCCCGCTCGAGTACATGAAGATGTCCAGCCACCCGGCGGCCGCCGTGTCGTCGTTGAGCGTCGCGGGCGAGAGCATCTGCAGCGCCGCTGCGACGGCCTCGTACTCGCGCGGCAGCTCGACCGACGCGGCGGTCATCGCGCGGTCAGCGGCCGAGAGCGCCCGCCGGGTGGCGTCCGAGCGCCCGCGCATCGCCATCAGCACGCAGCAGGTCACCAGCTCCGGCCTGGTGGCGGCGACCTCCGAGGCGACCATCGCGCCCAGCGACGTCCCGACCAGGGAGCACGGCCCCACGCCGAGCGCCTCGATCAGCCCGGTCACGTCGCCGGCGAGATCGGCGAGCGCGTACTTGCCCGCCGGCACGTCCGACGGCGGGATCCCCCTGGTGTCGAACGTGATGGCCTCGTACCCGGCGCGGTTCAGCGCGGGCACCTGGTGCACCGTCCACGCGCTGCCGCCCCCGCCGGTGCCCATGATCAGGACGACCGGCTTCCCGGCGCCCGAGCGCTCGTAGGCCAGCCGGATCCCGTTGACCTTTGCGAACGGCATCGGAGCGCCCTCCCCGGTGGTTCACCATTTCCACTCGTGCTGCCCGTAGAGGTGGTCCGCCTTGACGCCGTGCTCGGAGCACCAGGTCATGAACTCCTCGACCTGCTTCAGCTGATAGGAGTCCTCGTTGTAGCTGGTCGCCATCACATGCCCGACCAGCCAGTCCTCCTCGCCCATGGCGTAGACGTAGGCCTCGGCCGCGCCGAGTTCGGTCAGGATCGCGCTCGCCTGGGCCGCGTTCGAGCCGGAGAGCGTGCGCGAATCGCTCATCTTCTTCGTCACCGGCGCGGTCAGCAGCGCTCCGTAGAGCCAGGTGAGCGGCGCGCCCGCGCATTCCATGCCGAGGAACGCCATGTCCACCGCGCCGGCCTGCCTGCGCATGTAGCGGTAGAGGCCCGGCTCGATCCCCGAGGAGTCGGCCCCGATGTAGACGGTCTTGCCGGCGAACTTCGCGATGTAGGTCGACTTGGCGCGGATGTCGAGGTCGGCGTGCTCGCCGAGGAAGGGCGCGGCGATGACCGTCCCGCCGGGGAACGGGACCTCGGAGAAGTCGTCGACCTCGGTCACCGGCAGCCCGAGACGCGAGAGGTAGAGCGCCAGGGAGGGGTCCGCCAGGCTGCCCCGCGACGACCTCGGGACCACCACCGTCCCCACCCTGCCGCGCAGCTGCAGCAGGGTCTCGAGCACGATGTGGTCCTGGTGGCCATGCGTGATCAGCACCAGGTCGATGAAGTCGGGCAGGTCGCGGTAGGTGTACCGGCCGGTCGCCGCGGCGTCCGAGCTGACCCACGGGTCGGTGATGACCGCGCCCTCCGGGGTCTGCAGGACCAGGCACGCATGCCCGAAGTACCTGATGCGCCCGCCGTCGCCGATGTGCCGGTCGCCCGCCAGGTCCGGCTTGTCGGTGAGCAGGCGGGGCAGCTGCGCGGCCTGGGCGTCGTCGAGTTCCAGCGCCTCCCGGAGGCGGCCGAGCGTCGTGGGCTCCAGCCGGGCCCGGCACAGCTCCTCCAGCCCCGGATGCCGGAACGGGATCGGGAGTTCGAGGACGTCCGGGCCGGGCAACCGCGGCGTGCTCAGGATGAACGGCCGCTCGACACCGGTGTCCAGCGACAGCTGCACGCACTGCCGGTCCTCGGTGTAGACCGGGCTCTCGTACACCAGCGGCTCCATATAGCGGATGGACGGCTGGTTGTTGGTGTCGTACGCCATCTCGACCAGTCCCGAGAGGGCGGCCGGGAGCTTGGGGTAAAGCGGCGTCATCGCGAATCCGGTCGCGCTCTGCCGGACGAGCTCCTCCCCGTCGGAGATCGCCGCCGCGAAGTCCAGCATGGGCGCCCGGTCCCGCTTGATGGCGGTGAGCAGGTCGCGGACCTCCGCGACCCGCGACGGGTCGATATTGACGAAGAAGCCGCCCCTGAGTTCCGGGTTGCGGCTGGCGTTGATATGCACCTGCGGGGATTGCAGATACGACTCGAGCAGCGGCACCTGCGCGTATGCGAGATTCATCGCGGCCTGCACCGGCGCCACGGTGTGCAGCCATGCGTAGAACCTGTCGACCAGGGGTTCGATTATCAGGTCGGGCCGCACGAACACGGGCTCGTCGATCACCTTCGCGCCTCCATCCAGGAAAGCATCTGACCCGAGCGCAACGGAATCACTGCGCGCCGGCGGTTACCACGGACTTGTCGACGAGCATGAGGCGGCCGGTCCCCTTGAGCGTGGCCAGGTCGAGGTCGGCGACGCAGCGGACCGGGTCGTCGTTGAGGATCAGGAAGCCCTCGATATGCACCGAGCCGGTGCCGTTGTCGAAGTCGGCGGCGCTGGTGTCCGTCGCGTCGCGGTCCAGCCGGACGCCCAGTTCGGTGCCGCCCCGGGTCTCGGTGAACTTGATCAGGCAGTACCCGAGGTCGCCCACCCGCTCGTGCAGTTCTTCGACGGTGGGTTGTGCCCCGCCCATGACCACGGGCTGTTCGGTGGTGAGGCGCTCGGTCAATTCATCCATGAAAACCCGCTCCTGTTTTCCGGCCACGTTGGGTGGCAGCAATCTACACAGCCGATGTTCAGGCGTCGAGATGAAAGGGAACCCCCTGGACGGCGTTCAACCGGGATCGTCACCTCAGTTGAACAAGGGCGCGCGTGACCGCCGAAAAGGGCCGCGCCGTGATGCGGTACGCCGAGGGTTTCTGTAATGGATTCAGCCGGGCAGCGGGCCGGTACCGGCCGTCTCGCCCCGGCCGTTGCTCCCCTGGGACGCGAACTGCGTGCGGTAAAGGCTCGCATAGAGCCCTTCCTCCATCAGCAGCTCCTCGTGCGTCCCGCGCTGCCTGATCCGCCCCGCGTCGATGACGACGATCTGGTCCGCGGCGCGGATCGTGGTCAGCCGGTGCGCGATGACCAGTGACGTCCGTCCCGAGAGCGCGGTCCGGAGCGCGCGCTGCACGGCGGCCTCGGACTCGACGTCCAGGTGCGCCGTCGCCTCGTCGAGCACCACGATCGGCGGTGCCTTGAGCAGCAGCCTGGCCAGGGCGATGCGCTGCTTCTCGCCCCCCGACAGCCGGAAGCCGCGGTCGCCGGCGACCGTGTCGAGCCCGTCCGGCAGTGAGGCGATCAGCGGCCAGATCTGCGCCGCCTCGCAGGCCTCCACCAGGTCGCTCTCGCTGGCGTCCGGGCGCGCGTACAGCAGGTTCTGCCGGATCGTGTCGTGGAAGAGGTGCGCGTCCTGCGTCACCATCCCGACGGTGTCCTGGACGGACCGGAGCGTCAGGTCGCGGATGTCGCGGCCGCTGATCCGCACCTCCCCGGAGTCGGGGTCGTAGAACCTCGGCACCATCTGCGTGATGGTGGTCTTCCCGGCTCCCGACGGCCCTACCAGCGCGGTCAGCCGGCCCGCCGGGACGCGAAAGCTCACGTCGGACAGCACCAGCGCCTCGCCGGAGGACTCGTGGACCGGCCGCCGGACCGACTCCAGCGAGACGAGCGAGACCGCGTCGGCGGAGGGATAGCTGAACGACACGTGGTCGAACTCGATCTCGGGCGCGCGACCGCCGCCCGTGTCGCGCCCGCCCGTGTCGCGCCCGCCGGTGTCACCGCCGCGCGCGTCGCCGACCGGCAGCGCGATGGCGGTGGGACGCTGCGTCACCAGCGGCTTGAGGTCCAGGACCTCGAACAGGCGGTCGAAACTGACCAGCGACGTCAGGATGTTGGCCTGGATGCCGGAGAGCTGGTTGATCGGGCCGTAGATCCGGCCGATCAGGGTGATCAGGGCGACCAGCGTCCCGATCTTGAACGAATGGTTGATGACGAGGTAGCCGCCGATCCCGAACGTCAGCGCGAGGATCAGCGAGGACGACAGCGACATCGCGATGCCGAGCACCTGGCCCATCACGTTCGCCCGCGCGCCGACGTCGCGGACCCGGCCGGCCTTGTCCGCGAACAGCCTGGCCTCCTCGTCGGGCCGCCCGAACAGCCGGACCAGGATCGAGCCGGCCACGTTGAAGCGCTCGTTCATCACCGAGGCGAGTTCCGCGTTGAGCTGCATCTGCTCTCTGGTCAGCCGCTGCAGCCTGCGGCCGACGGCCTTCCCCGGCAGGACGAGAACGGGGACGATGACAATGGCGAAGAGGCTGATCTGCCAGGACAGGTAGAACATCGCGACCAGCACGAAGACCAGCGTCAGCAACGTGTCCACGGTCCGCGACAACAATGTCGTGACCGCCTGCTGCGCCCCGACGACGTCGGAGTTCAGCCTGCTGACGAGTGACCCGGTCTGCGAACGCGTGAAGAAGACCGGGGTCTGTTTCTGTACGTGCTCGAATACCTCGGTGCGCAGATCGTAGACGAGTCCCTGGCCGATTCTGGCGGAGGTCCTGGTCTGGATGTAGACCGCGCAGGCATCGGCGATCGCGAGCCCCGCCAGAAGTGCCGTCAGTTCAATCACGACCGACAGCCTGCGCGGAACTATTCCGGAATCGATGATGACGCCGAAGAGCAGCGGATTGGCCGTCGTCACGCCCGCGTCGATGACGGTGAGGGTGATCAGCAGAACGAGCGACCAGCGGTATTTCTTGATATATGGAATTACTCGCCGCACGGTTCCCGGCCTGATCCGCCGGCGGCCGGGTGAATCGCGCTCCGTCGCCGCCGTCCCGAATTCGTGGGCGGGTGCTCGGGTGGCTGGCATCCGGTTCCTCCTGAGGACGGCATCGCCGATTGTCCGCTGCGAGTCTTTCTAGAATAGTTCGGCGAAGAGGCGGGGCCGGTGGCGTTCAACTGGCGCGCCGGTTCAGTTGAACGGAAATGTTGTGCTCAGTCTATGACTGGTTATGATCGGCGTTAATGCTGTTGGTGAATATCTCTTAAGCGGGCGGATCTGGAACCGTTGCCGGACGGGTGCCGCCAGAGGTCCGCGACCCGTACTCGCCCGACATGAGCGCTCGGTCCCGCGCGACCGGCTTCGGCTCGCCGCGGCGTGCCTAGGAGGGGATGTTGCTCGTGGTAGCCGAGGATCCGGGCAACGGCGATGATGGGACACGCTCCGACGGCCGGCCGCGTCGCCGGACCGCCGGACCGCCGGTGCTGGAGCTGCCGGGCGGCCGGTCCTCGGCCGCCCCGCCCGTCACGGCACTGGCCCGCTTCGCCGTCCCTGCCGAGGTGACGGACGGCCTGCGGGCCGCCGCCCGCGCCGCGGGGACGGACATGTCCCGCATGTCGCTGGCTGCGTTCCTGGTCCTGCTCGCGCGCTACACCGGCCGGGACGCCTTCCTGGTCGGTGCCGCGCTCGCGGAGCGGGACGGACCGGAGGCCGCGGGCGGCCGCGGGCCGGCCGGGAGCACTCGGGTGCTGCGGGCCGATCTGTCCGGCGACCCGCTGGTCTCCGAGCTGCCGGACCGGATCGTCGCGGCCGGTGAGCGGGACTCCGAGGAGGGACGGTCGCAGCCGCCGCTCGTCCAGGTCGGATTCAGGTACGCGGTCCCGGACGGCGGGGCCGGCGCGGTCGCGCCGCAGCAGCCGGACCTGGAGTTGCGGCTGGCCGAAGAGCCCGCCGGTGGACTGGCCGGAACGCTCGCGTACTCCACGGCCGTCTGCGACGCGGCGACCGCCGGCCGGCTGGCGGAACACCTGGGCGTGCTCCTGGCGGCGGTGGCGGCGGACCCGGATCGGCGGGCCGCCGACCTGCCCCTGCTCCTGGAGGACGAGCGGGAGCAGCTGCTCGTCACCTGGAACGACACCGCCGTGCCGGTGCCCGCGTGCGGGGCGGACGAGCTGATCGCCGCCCAGGCCCTGGAGTGCCCGGACGCGGTCGCCGTCGCGGCGGACGGCGTCTCGCTGACGTACGCCGGGCTGGAGGCCCGGGCCTCCCGGCTGGCCCGCCACCTGCGGGACGCGGGTGTGGGCCCCGAGACGGTGGTCGGGCTGTGCTTGGGCCGCACCACGGACCTGCTGGTGTCGGTGCTGGCGGTATGGAAGGCCGGCGCCGCGTACGTGCCGCTCGAGCCGGGCCATCCGGCCGCGCGCCTGGCGTTCGTCCTCGCCGACAGCGGGGCCCGCGTGGTGATCGGGACCGAGGCGACGGCCGGACACCTGCCCGCCGGCCGGGCACGGGTGATCAAGATGGACGCGCCGGAGGTCCGGGAGGTGCTCTCGGCGGGGCCGGCGCTCCCGCGTCCGGCGGCCGCCCCGGCCGAGCGGCTCGCATACGTGATCTACACGTCCGGGTCGACGGGCGAGCCCAAGGGCGTGGCGGTCACCCACCGGGCGCTGGCCAACTACCTGGCCTATTCGCGGGACGCCTATCCGGGGCTGCGCACGGGGTCGGTGGCGCACTCGCCGATCTCGTTCGACCTGACGGTGACCGCGCTGTTCGGGCCGCTCGTGTCCGGTGGCTGCGTCTTCCTCGCCGGGCTGGACGAGGCGTGGCAGGCGGGCGGGAAGGCGCCCGCCGGGTTCCTGAAGATCACCCCGAGCCATCTGCCGCTCCTGGACGCGATGGGCGAGCGGGGCCACCGCGGCGACCTGGTCGTGGGCGGCGAGCAGCTGACCGCCGAGTCGCTCGCGGGGTGGCGGGACCGGAACCCGGGCGTCGCGGTCACCAACGAGTACGGCCCGACCGAGACGACGGTCGGGTGCGTCGGCCACCGGTCGGCTCCCGGCGAGCCGCTGGCGCCGGGACCGCAGCCGGTCGGGCGCCCGGTCTGGAACACCCGGGTGTACGTGCTGGACGGGCGGCTGGATCCGGTGCCGCCGGGCGTGCGGGGTGAGATCTTCGTCGGCGGGGCGGGGGTCGCCCGGGGGTACCACGGGCGTCCGGCGCTGACCGCGGAGAGGTTCGTCGCGGACCCGTTCGCGGCCGACGGGTCGCGCCTCTACCGGACCGGTGACCTGGGGCGGTGGGATGCGGACGGCATCCTCGAATTCCACGGCCGGGCCGACGACCAGGTGAAGGTCAGGGGATTCCGGATCGAGCCGGCCGAGGTCGAGTCGGTGCTGGCCGGGCATCCGCGGGTGGCAGCGGCGGCCGTGGCCGCCGTCGGCCACGGCGCGGGGACCCGGCTGGCCGCCTGGCTGGTCCCGGCCGACGCCGCCGCCGGTGCCCCGGCGGTGGGCGAGTTGCGCGCGTACCTGGCCGAGCGGTTGCCGGAGTTCATGGTGCCGTCGGTGTTCACCGAGGTGGCGGCGCTGCCGCTGTCGCCGAACGGGAAGCTGGACCGGTCGGCGCTGCCGGAACCGGACATGTCACGGCCCGACCTCGGTGCCTTCACCGCTCCCGCCACCCCTACCCAGGAACGGCTGGCGCGGATCTGGGCGCTCGTGCTGGGAGTGGAGCGGGTCGGCGCCGACGACGACTTCTTCGCGCTGGGCGGCCATTCGCTGCTGGCGACGCAGGTCGTCTCGCGGGTGCGGGAGGAGTTCGGGGCGGAAGTGGCGATGGCGGCGCTCTTCGACCACCCGACCGTGGCCGGGCTGGCGGAGGTCGTCGAGAACGCCGAGGGCGTCGCCGTCCCCCCGGTGGTCCCCGTCCCGCGGGACGGGCGGCTGCCGCTGTCGTTCGCGCAGCAACGGCTGTGGTTCGTCAGCCAGCTCGAACCGGAATCGGCCGAGTACACCGTGTCCGCCCCGTCGCGACTGGCCGGACCCCTGGACGTGGCGGCGCTCGGTGCGGCTTTGACCGCCGTCGTCCACCGGCATGAGGTGCTGCGGACCCGGCTGGTGGCGGGCGACGACGGGGTGCCGTTCCAGGTGATCGACCCGCCGTCGCCGTTCCGGCTGCCGGTCGCCGACGTGTCCGACGCGGCGGACCCGCTCGCGGCGGCCGCCGCCCTGGTCGCCGCGGACGCCGCCGCGCCGTTCGACCTGGCCGCCGGGCCGGTGATCCGCGCCTGCCTGGCCAGGCTGGCTCCCCGCGATCACGTGCTGGTCCTGTCGGTGCACCACGTCGCCTCCGACGAGTGGTCGGAGGAGATCCTGCGGCGCGAGCTGGTCGCGCTGTACCAGGCGTTCCGCAGCGGCGAGGCGGATCCCTTGCCGGCTTTGCCGGTGCAGTACGCGGACTACGTGTCGTGGCAGCGCCACTGGCTGACCGGTGACGTGCTGGAATCCCAGCTGGCCTACTGGCGCGAGCAGCTGGCCGGAGTGCCGGTGCTGGACCTGCCGACCGACCGGCCCCGCCCGCTGGTCCGGCCGACCGCCGGGGCCGCGGTGGAGTTCACCGTCCCGCCCGAGCTCACCGACGGCCTGCGCGCCGTCGCCCGTCAAGGCGGCGCGACGATGTTCATGACGCTCCTGGCGGCGTTCATGGCCCTGCTGGGCCGCTACGCCGGCCGGGACGACTTCGCGGTGGGCACCCCCGTCGCCAACCGCGACCGCGCCGAGACCGAGAACCTCATCGGGTGCTTCATCAACTCCCTGGTGATGCGGGCCGACCTCTCGGGCGACCCGACGTTCGGCGAGTTCCTGGCCCGGGTGCGGCAGGTGGCGCTGGCGGCGTACGCGAACCAGGATCTGCCGTTCGAGCAGCTGGTGGACGACCTGATCACCGAACGGGACCAGTCCCGCACCCCGCTCTTCCAGGTCCTGTTCAACTACAACATCCCCACCGCGGAGGAGCAGGGCGGCGGCGACATCGCGTGGACGCGGGCGGATCTCGGCGGCGACGTGGTGGCGCGGACGGACGTGCGGTTGGTGCTCGTCGAGCGGGATGGCGCATTGGCGGGCGCGGTGGAGTACAGCACGGGGCTGTTCGACCGCGATTCCGTGACGCGGTTGGTGGGCCATTTCGCGGTGCTGCTGAATGGGATTGCCAGAGGCGATGGGGACCTGCGTTTGTCCGCCCTGCCGATGGTCTCCGAGGCAGAGCGGGAGGAGCTGCTGAGCTGGGGTGTGGGCGTGGACGCCGATGCCCAGGCCGGTGATGACGGTGGTGTCGTGGCCTTGGTTCTGGGCCAGGCGGCGGTGCGGGCGGATGCGGTGGCGGTGGTGGTGGGGGACGTAAGCGTGACTTATGGGTGGTTGGTGGGGCGTGCGGGGCGGTTGGCGGGTTATCTGCAGGGTTTGGGGGTTGGTCCGGGGTCGGTGGTGGGTTTGTGTGTGCCGCGTGATGTGGAGATGGTGGCGGCGGTGTTGGGGGTGTGGTTGGCGGGTGCGGCGTATGTGCCGTTGGACCCGGGTTATCCGGCGGATCGGCTGGGTTTCATGCTCGCTGACAGTGGTGCCGGTGTTGTGGTGGGCGTTGGGTCGGTGGTGGGGGATGTCCCGGTGGGACGGGGCGTCCGGGTAGTAGAGCTGGACGACCCGGTGACGGCGGCGGTGATAGCCGGATCCCCGGTGACGCGTGATGCTGCGGCTGGTGAGGGCCTGGCGTATGTGATGTACACGTCGGGGTCGACGGGTCGGCCGAAGGGTGTGCTGGTCGGCCACGGCGGTGTCGCGAATCTGGTGGCGGGCCAAGGCCCGGTGTTCGGGATTGACCCGGGTGCGGTGGTGGCGGGGTTCGCCTCGTTCAGTTTCGACGCGGCGGTGTCGGAGGTGTGGGTGACGCTCGGGCACGGTGGGCGTCTGGTGATCGTGGATGAATCCGAGCGGGTGGACACCGCGCGGCTGGCGCAGGTGTTGGCTGCGGCGGGGGTCGGAGTGGTGACGTTGCCGCCGTCGGTGGCGCGTGTGGTCGACCCGACTCAGTTCGCGGGTTTGGCGACGTTGGTGTTGGCGGGCGAGCGGGCTGACGGGCATTTGGTGGCCCGATGGGCGGACCGCTGCGTGGTGGTGAACGCCTATGGGCCGACCGAAGCATCGGTATGTGCGACTGCAGGCAGCGTGAACAAGGTCGCGGCTCCGAGCGGAGTGGTGCCGATCGGGACACCGCTGCCGGGTGTGCGGGTGCACGTACTGGATGAGCGACTGAACCCAGCGCCGATGGGTGTGGCAGGTGAGTTGTTCATCGGTGGTCTGGGCTTGGCGTGGGGTTATGCGGGGCGTGCGGCGTTGACCGCCGAGCGGTTCGTCGCCGATCCGCTGGCGGGTGATGGTTCGCGGTTGTATCGCTCGGGCGACCGGGCGCGGTGGCGTCCGGGCGGCGTGCTTGAGTTCCTCGGCCGGATCGACGAGCAGGTCAAGGTACGAGGGTTCCGGATCGAGCCCGGCGAGGTCGAGGCCGTACTGACCGCTCACCCCCAGATCACCGCCGCCGCAGTCGCTGTAACCACAGACATGGCGGAGGCCGGTGAGCAGGATCCGCAGTTGGTCGCGTGGTTGGTGCCTGCCGATCCGGATTCCGGTGTGCCTTCTGTCGCTGAGTTGCGTGAGTTTGCTGGTAGGCGGTTGCCGGAGTTCATGATTCCGGCCTACTTCTCCGAGGTCGCCGAGTTCCCGTTGAGTCGTAATGGGAAGTTGGATCGGGCTGCGTTGCCGGCGCCGGATGCGGGGCGGTTGGTGGGGCGCGTTTTTGTGGAGCCGCGGTCGGAGACCGAGCGTGCGCTGGCGGGGATTTGGGCGGAGTTGTTGAAGGTGGAGCGGGTGGGGGTGGAGGACAATTTCTTTGAGTTGGGGGCGCATTCGCTGTTGGCGACTCGGGTGGTGTCGCGGGTCCGGTCGATGTTCGGGGTGGAGATCGCGGTCTCGGCCTTGTTCGACGCCCCGACGCTGGGTCAGTTGGCCGAGGTGGTGGACGCGGCGGCCGGAACGGTCGTGCCGCCGGTGGTCCGGGTATCGCGAGATCAGCGGCTTCCGCTGTCGTTCGGGCAGCAGCGGCTCTGGTTCGCCGACCAGATGGAGCCCGGGTCCGCGGAGTACAACGTCCCGATGCCGCTGGCGATGAGTGACGTCGACGTCGAGGTTCTGGCTTCGGCGTTGTCGGCGCTGGTGCGGCGGCATGAGGTGCTGCGGACGCGGCTGGTGGCGGGTGAGGACGGGGTGCCGTTCCAGGCGGTCGATCCGCCGTCGCCGTTCTGGCTGCCGGTGGTGGACGTGTCCGCCGCGCGTGATCCTCATGCAGCCGCGGGCGTGCTGGTCGGGGCGAGCACGGCAGAGCCGTTCGACCTGGCCGCAGGACCACTGATCCGCGGATGTCTCGCGCGGCTGGCGAGTCATGACCACGTGCTCGTTTTGTCGGCCCATCACATCGTCTTCGATGAATGGTCGGCGGAGATTTTCCGGCAAGAGCTGGCCGCGCTGTACGAGGCGTTCCGGCGGGGCGACTCGGATCCGTTGCCGGCGTTGCCGGTGCAGTACGCGGATTTCGCGGTGTGGCAGCGGCGGTGGCTGACCGGTGAGGTGCTGGAAGAGCAGTTGGCCTACTGGCGGGAGCAGTTGGCGGATGTTCCGGTGCTGGACCTGCCGACCGACCGGCCCCGCCCCCCGGTGCGGTCCACCACAGGCTCGTTCGCGGCCTTCGCCTTCCCCGCTCCAGTGGCCGAGGGCCTGCGGGAGGTAGCGCGGGCTGCCGGGGCGAGCATGTTCATGACGGTGCTGTCGGCGTTCATGGTCCTGCTCGGGCGGTACACCGGTCAGGACGACGTGGTGGTGGGGACGCCGGTGGCGAACCGGGATCGGGCCGAGACCGAGGGTCTGATCGGGTTCTTCGTGAACACGCTGGTGATGCGGGCCGATCTGTCCGGAGACCCGACGTTCGCTGAGCTGCTGGAGCAGGTCAGGGGCACCGCGCTGGACGCCTATGCCCACCAGGATCTGCCGTTCGAGCAGCTCGTCGACGAGCTGGTCACCGAACGCGACCGGTCCCGCACCCCCCTCTTCCAGGTCCTGTTCAATCACCGCGGAGACGACACCGAAAGCTGGCTCACGGTCAGCGATTTCCAGCCGGAGCGAACGATCGTCAAGTTCGACCTGCAGGTCACCTTGGGCGAAACCGCTCAGGGCTTGACGGGCGAGGTCAGGTACAGCACCGGCCTGTTCGACGTCAGCACCGTGGCGCGGTTGGTGACCCATCTGGGCGTGTTGTTGGAAGGCGTCGCTGAGAGCGGCGAGGAGCGGCGGTTGTCCGAGCTGCCCATGGTCTCGATGCCGGAGCGGGAGGAACTGCTCGGCTGGGGCGCCGGTGCTGAAGTCGGCGTCGAGTCCGGCGTGGTGGGTTCGGTTCTGGGGCAGGCGGCGATCCGGCCGGACGCGGTGGCGGTGGTGGTCGGGGACGCCTACCTGACCTATGGGCGGCTGGTGAGCACGGCCGAGCGGCTGGCGGGTTATCTGCGGGGGGCGGGGGTCGGCGCGGGATCGGTCGTGGGGCTTTGTCTTCCGCGTGATGTGGAAATGGTGGTCGGCATTTTGGGGGTGTGGTTGGCGGGTGCGGCGTATGTGCCGTTGGACCCGGGATATCCGGCGGACCGTTTGGAGTTCATGCTCGCCGACAGCGGCGCCGACGTCGTGGTGGGGATGACGGAGTCGGCGGAAACACTGGGCACAGTGCCGTCCGAAGTGACGCGGGTGGTTTTGGACGATCCGGCGACGGCGGCGGCCATTGCGGCGTCCCCGGCGGTGCGTGATGGGGCGGTTGCCGCGGCTGGTGGGGGTTTGGCGTATGTGATTTATACGTCGGGGTCGACGGGCCGGCCCAAGGGTGTGTTGGTGGGGCATGGTGGGGTGGCGAATCTGGTGGCGGGTGTGGGGCCGGTTTTGGGTGCTGGTCCTGGGGTGCGGGTGTTGCAGTTCGCCTCGTTCAGTTTCGACGCGGCGGTACTGGACGTCGCGGCGGTGCTGGCCGGTGGCGGGACGTTGGTGGTGGCCCAGGCGGCGCAACGTGCCGAACCCGCCCGCCTGACGGCACTGGTGCAGGCATCGGGAGTACAGGCGACGAGCGTCGCGCCGTCGCTGCTGGCGTTGCTGGATCCCCGCGAGTTCGCCCCGGTGCGGTCGATGATCGTGGGCTCTGAGCCGGTCAGCGGCCAGATCGCGCGGGAGTGGGGTGCCGGGCGGCGGATGTCGATCGGTTACGGGCCGACCGAGACGACCGTCATCTGCTGCACGGGCCTGGTGGACCCGTCCGCGGAGGGAGCGCCGCCGATCGGACTGCCCGTGGCCAACACGCTGGTACGGGTGCTGGACGAGAACTTGAACCTGGTCCCGGTCGGGATCAGCGGTGAGGTGTTCATCGGCGGTGCCGGGCTGGCCTTCGGCTATCACGCGCGTCCGGTACTGACCGCCGAGCGGTTCATCGCCGATCCGTTCGCCGGTGACGGGTCGCGCCTGTACCGGTCGGGCGACCGGGCGCGGTGGCGGGCCGACGGGTTGCTGGAGTTCACCGGCCGGGCCGACGAGCAGGTCAAGGTCCGCGGGTTCCGCATCGAGCCCGGCGAGATCGAAGCCGTCCTGACCGCCCATCCGGACGTCGCGGACGTCGCGGCCGGGGTCCTGGGAGAGGGCGCGGACGCGCGCCTCGTGGCGTGGCTGGTCCCCGCAGGCCCCGAGGCCGGAATCCCCGAAGCGGGCGAGTTGCGGGAGTTCGCGGCCAGGCGGCTGCCCGAATTCATGATCCCTGCCGTGTTCACGGAGGTGGCGGCGTTTCCGCTCACCCCGAGCGGCAAGCTCGACCGTGCGGCGCTGCCCGACCCGGGCACCGAGCGGCCCGAGGTCTCCGCCGGCTACCAGCCGCCCAGAACCGAAACTGAGCAGGTTCTCGCCGGAATCTGGACACAGATCCTCGGCATCGAACGCGTCGGTCGCAACGACGACTTCTTCGAACTCGGCGCGCACTCGCTGCTGGCGACCAGGATGATCTCGAGGATCCGGCGGGTGTTCGGTGTGGACGTCCCGCTCACCGCGGTGTTCGACGAGCCCACCGTGGCCGGGCTCGCCTCGGTGATAGAGGAGGCCGCGGCCGGGGCCGCGGCGCCGCCGATCGTGCCGGTGCCGCGGGAGCAGCGGTTGCCATTGTCGTTCAGCCAGCAGCGGCTCTGGTTCCTGGACGTCCTGGAGCCGGGGTCGGTGGAGTACAACGTCCCGATGCCGCTGCGGTTGCCGGCGGCGGTGGACGTGGGGGCTTTGACGGCGGCGTTGTCGGCGGTCGTGGGTCGCCATGAGGTGCTGCGGACGCGCCTGGTCGCTGGTGACGACGGGGTGCCGCACCAGGTGATCGATCCGCCGTCGCCGTTCTCGCTTCCGGTGGTGGATGTCTCGGCTTCGGTGAATCCGCACCATGCGGTTCAGGCGCTGGTGGTGGCGGACGCGCTCACCCCGTTCGATCTCGCTGCCGGGCCGCTCATCCGGGCGTGCCTGGTGCGGGTGTCGGATGACGAACATGTGCTGGTGATGTCGCTGCACCATGTCGTGAGCGACGAATGGTCAGGGCAGATCCTGCGCGACGAGTTGGCGACGCTGTACGAGGCGTTCCGGCGGGGCGAGCCGGATCCGTTGCCGGCGTTGCCGGTGCAGTACGCGGACTTCGCGGTGTGGCAGCGGCGGTGGCTGACCGGCGAGGTGCTGGAAGAGCAGTTGGCGTACTGGCGGGAGCGGCTGGCCGGGGTGCCGGTGCTGGACCTGCCGACCGATCGGCCCCGCCCCCCGGTGCGCTCGACCTCGGGCGCGGTGATCCGTTTCGCCGTTCCCGGCCTGGTGGCGGAGGGCTTGCGGGAGGCGGCGCGTGCTGCCGGGGCGAGCATGTTCATGACGGTGCTGTCGGCGTTCATGGTGCTGCTGGGGCGGTATGCCGGTCAGGACGATGTGGTGGTGGGGACGCCGGTGGCGAACCGGGATCGGGCCGAGACCGAGGGTCTGATCGGGTTCTTCGTGAACACGCTGGTGATGCGGGCGGACCTGTCGGGCGACCCGTCGTTCACCGAGGTGGTGCGGCGGGTGCGGACGATGGTCCTGGCCGCGCACGCCCACCAGGACCTGCCGTTCGAGCAGCTGGTGGACGACCTGGTCACCGAACGGGACCGGTCGCGGACGCCCCTGTTCCAAGTGCTCTTCGGGTACGACACCCTCGGCAGCGGCAGCGAGGGCGGCTCCGGACCCGCGAGAGAGCTGAACTGGGATGGCGACATCGGCTGGGCGGCGCGGGGCGGGCTGGACGACGCGCTGGCGGTGAAGGCCGATCTCGAACTCACCATGACCGACCGGGACGGCGAGCTGGCGGGTGCGGTGGAGTACAGCACTGCTTTGTTCGATGCGGGCAGTGTGGCGCGGTTGGTGGGTCATTTGGGGGTGTTGCTGGAGGGGATTGCCGGGGGTGGTGGGGAGCGGCGTTTGTCGGAGTTGCGGGTGGTGTCGGAGGGGCAGCGGGCGGAGTTGCTGGGTTGGGGTGCTGGTGGTGAGGCTGCGGTTGAGTCGGGTGTGGTGGGTTCGGTTCTGGGTCATGCCCGGGTGCGGGCGGACGCGGTGGCGGTGGTCGTCGGAGACGTGAGCGTGACTTATGGGTGGCTGGTGCGGCGTGCGGAACGGCTCGCCGGCCATCTGCGGGGATTGGGTGTCGGCCCCGGATCAATGGTGGCTCTGTGTGTGCCACGTGATGTGGAAATGGTGCTCGGCATATTGGCGGCGTGGCTGGCCGGAGCGGCGTACGTCCCATTGGACCCGAAATACCCGGCAGACAGGCTCGGCTACATGCTCGCCGACAGCGGCGCGGACGTCGTGGTGGGAACGGCCGAATCGGTAGAAGTGCTGGGCGCAGTGCCGTCCGAAGTGACGCGGGTGGTTTTGGACGATCCGGCGACAGCGGCGGGCATTACGGCTTCTCCGGTGGTGCGTGATGGCGGGGCTGGTGGGGGTTTGGCGTATGTGATTTATACGTCGGGGTCGACGGGGCGGCCGAAGGGTGTGTTGGTGGGGCATGGTGGGGTGGCGAATTTGGTGGCGGGTGTGGGGCCGGTGTTGGGTGCTGGTCCTGGGGTGCGGGTGTTGCAGTTCGCGTCGTTCAGTTTCGACGCGGCGGTACTGGACGTCGCCGCCGTGCTGGCCGGTGGTGGGACGTTGGTGGTGGCCCAAGCGGCGCAACGTGCCGAGCCCGCCCGTCTGACGGCGTTGGTGCGGGCGGCGGGTGTGCGGGCGATGAGTGTGACTCCGTCGTTGTTGGCGGTGGTGGATCCGGGGGCGATGCCGGGTCTGGTGACCGTGTTGACGGGTGCGGAGCTGCTGACCGAGCCGTTGTCGCGGGCGTGGTTGGGGCATGTGCGGTTGGTGAACACCTATGGTCCGACCGAGGCGACGGTGATGACCACCACCGTGGCGTTGGATCCGGGCGGGTCTGGTGTGCCGCCG
>NZ_JBEPCJ010000053.1:0-72205 GCF_040299565.1 Spirillospora sp. NPDC000708 | reverse complement strand
CACGACGAAGTCCTCGGCCTCGACCGCGCCGACGTTCGGATCGCCTTCGGCGGTCAGCGCGTAGACGCCGTCCGCCAGCACCTCCAGGCTCCGCTCCTTGTCCGCCAGGTCGGCCGACGACGCGAACGGTTTCATCCCTGGTCCCTCCCCGCGGTCACGCGGACTCGGCCACCCTGGTGTCCTGCCCGCTGCCGGCGCCCCTACTTGCCGATGAACCCCTTCGACTGGAGCCAGGTCTGCGCGACGTCCGTGGGCTCCTTGCCCCTGATGTCGACCTCGCCGTTCAGGGTCTGCAGGACGGAGTCGGTGAGCGCCGCCGCGATCGGATTCATGATCTTCTCGATGGCCGGATGGTCCTTGTCGACCGCGTCGCGCACGGTCAGCGCGGGGTTGTAGACGGGGAAGAACTTCCTGTCGTCGGGGATCGAGGTGAGGCCGAGCGCCTTGATGCGGCCGTCGGTCGTCGCGACCTCCCCGAAGTCGCACGGCTTGCCCTTGCCGATGGCGTCGTAGATGGCGCCTTCGGCGAGGGTCGCGACCGACGACTTCGGCAGCGTGAACCCGTACGCCTTCTGCAGCCCGGGCCAGCCGTCGCTGCGCCCGGCGAACTCGCTGGCCACGCAGGTGGACGCCTTCGCCGGGTCGGTGTGCGCCAGCTTGGCGTAGCCGGACAGGTCCGTGATGCCGAGCCGCTGCATCGTCGTCGTCTTCACGGCGATGGCGTAGGTGTTGTTGGCGGGCGCGGCGGCCAGCCATTTCACGTGGTTCTTGCCGAGGTCCTGCTGCGCGACGGCCTGGTACTGCTCGGTCGGGTTGTTGAGCGGCTTGGTGTTCTTCAGGTAGTTGATCCAGGCCGTTCCGGTGTACTCCCAGTACATGTCGATGCTGCCGGACGTCAGCGCGGCGCGCGTGGTGTTGCTGCCCTGCAGCCCGCACTTCTCCTTGACGGTCGCGCCCGCCGACCGCAGCGCCAGCGCCGTGATCTGGCAGAGGACGAGCTGCTCGGTGAACTCCTTGCCGCCGACCGTGACGGTGGCGCCCTTCAGCGAGTTGCCCTTGGCCAGGCTGCCCGCCTTGGCACCGGTGCCGGACGAGCTGAAGCACCCGGCGGTCAGGCCGACGGCGGCGACGGAGGCGACGATGGGGAGCAGGCGCATGGTGACTCTCCTCAGGGGGATTCAGATGCCGCGCGGGCGCAGGTAGTGCTCGACGATGCCGATGAGCCAGTCCGCCGCCATCGCCAGCACGGCGGTCAGGACGCTGCCGGTGAGCAGGATCGGGGTCCGGTTCAGCGCGATGCCGGTGTTGATGAGGTCGCCGAGGCCGCCCGCGTTGGTGAACGCGGCGAGCGTCGCGCTCCCGACGTTGAGGATCACCGCGACCCGGACGCTGGCGAGGATCACCGGCACGGCGAGCGGCAGCTCCACGCGCAGCAGCACCGCCGTCCGGGACAGCCCGATGCCGCGCCCGGCGTCGATCAGCGAGCGGTCGACGCCCTGCAGCCCCACCATGGTGTTGCGGAGCACGGGCAGCGCGGACACGAGGATGAGCGCGATCACCGCCTTCTGGAAGCCGATGCCGACCGTGACGGCGAGCAGCACCAGCACCCCGATGGACGGGACGGCCTGCCCGACGTTCGCCAGCGCGAGGAACGGCGCCGCCAGGGGCCGCAGCCCCGGCCGGGTCAGCAGCACGCCGAGCGGGATCGCGATCGCGAGGACGAGGGCCGTCGACGCCGCCACCAGCTCGATGTGCTCCACGAACCGCTGGGTGATCACGTCCCGGTTGATCGAGCGCTTCTCGATCGCGTCGAGGTGCCGTCCGTGCAGGTAGGCGAAGAGGGCGGCGGTCGCCACGACGAGGACGACGGGCGTCGCGATCATCCCGGTGGCGGAGCGCGGCCCCCTGTCCCCGGCGGTCTCGTCCCGCGCGGGCCGGCCGCCGCGCGGGCCGTCGGGACGGCCGTCGAGCATCGCGGTGACGCTCATCGGCGGCCGCTCTCCCGGCCCGGCGCCTCCGTCAGCGGCCGCTCGCCGGACGGCGGCCCGGCGTGCGGCCCGCCGGACGCCTCGGACGCCTCGGACGGCGGCCCGGCGGGCGGTGACCCGCCGCCGCTCGGCGTCTCCCGCACGATGGTCGACCAGGAGACGGCGCCGGCGGGCCGCCCGTCCTCGTCCAGCACGACCGCGCCCTCGTCGCCGGCCCGCAGCATCGCGTCGAGCGCCTCGTACAGGCTCTGGTCCGCGCGCACGCTCGTCGACACGGCGCCGACCGCCTCGACCGGCACCAGCCCGATCGACCCGACCTCGACCAGCCTTAGTCGCCGCATCGCCGCGCCCGCCCCGACGAACGACGCCACGAACGCGTCCGCGGGCTCGGCGAGGATCGCCGCGGGCGTGTCGTACTGGACGAGCCGGGCGTGCTCGCCGAGCATCGCGATCCGGTCGCCGAGCTTGAGCGCCTCCGTCAGATCGTGCGTGACCAGCACGATCGTCTTGCCGATCCGCGCCTGCAGCTCCAGGAACGCGTCCTGCAGCCGCTCCCGCGTGATCGGGTCGAGCGCGCCGAACGGCTCGTCCATCAGCATCGCGGGCGGGTCGGCGGCGAGCGCGCGGGCCACCCCGACCCGCTGCTGCTGCCCGCCCGACAGCTCCTTGGGGTAGCGGCCCCGGAACGTCCCCGGGTCCAGGCCGACCATGTCGAGCAGCTCGTCGACGCGGGCGCGGACGCGCTTCCTGTCCCAGCCGAGGGTGCGCGGGATGAGGCCGATGTTGCCCGCGATCGTCATGTGCGGGAACAGCCCGACCTGCTGGATGACGTAGCCGATGCGGCGGCGCAGCTCGTCGGGGTTCACCCGGGTGACGTCCTCGCCGTCGAGGAAGATGCGCCCCTCGGTGGGCTCGATCAGCCGGTTGACGAGCCGCAGCGTCGTCGTCTTGCCGCAGCCGGACGGCCCGAGCAGCACGACGATCTCGCCCTCCCGGACGCTCAGCGTGAGCCCGTCGACGGCCGGGGCGTCCTGCCCCGGGTAGCGCTTGGTGACGCCGTCGAGCCGGATCATCTCCGTCATCGCATGCCCCTCGGTGTGGTCAGCCGCGCCACCGCGGCGAACAGCAGGTCCAGGGCGAGCGCGAGCAGCGCGACGCCGAGCGTGCCGGCCAGCGTGTCGTTCAGCGCGTTCGCGCCGCCGATCCGCGACAGCCCCCCGAAGATCAGCTCGCCGAGCCCGGGGCCGGCGACGGCGGCGGCGATCGCGGCGATCGCGACCGTCATGATCGTGGCGACCCGGACGCCGGTGAGCACGACCGGCCAGGCCAGCGGCAGCCGGATCCGCAGCAGCCGGCTCGCGCGGCCCATCCCCATGCCGCGGGCGGCCTCCTCGACCGCGCCCGGCACCGACTCCAGGCCGGTGATCGTGTTGCGCAGGATCGGGAACACCGCGTACAGCACGAGCGCCGTGATCGTCGGCGCCAGGCCCAGCCCGAACAGCGGGATCAGCAGCCCGAACAGCGCCAGCGACGGGACGGTCAGCATCGTGCCGGTGACGCCGAGCGCGAGCCGGCTCAGCCGCGGCCGGCCCTCCACCGCGATCCCGAGGCCGATCCCGACCACCGCGGCGATGCCGACGGCGATCAGCACCACCTCGGCGTGCTCGGCCATCTCCCGCGCGATCGTCGGCCACCGGTCGGCGAGGTAGTCGGAGAAGCTCACGCGCCCCTCCCGTCGCTCAGCCGCTCGCTCGGCGGTGGGGGCGGCGGAACCGAAGCGGGAACGGTCGGCTGGAGGGATCCCATCGTGACCTTCTCATGGGGACCGGCGCCTGCACACGTGGACGGAACCGCCTCATGGGCGTCTACAAGAAGCGGCTGGCCATCCGCCCGACCCCGAAAGATTCGATCCGTATGCGGATGAACACGCATTGCGTCTACCGTGTTGTTGTTGCCGTGGGGGGAGGGTGGCTGGCCATGAGACGGGCGTACAAGTTCCTTCTCCGGCCCACCGCCCGCCAAGAACAGGCGTTGCGGGAGATGCTTGCCGATCATTGCTCGCTCTATAACGGAGCATTGCAGGAGCGGCGGGAGGCCTACCGGCACGTTTCCAAGACGAGAGTCCGGTACGGGGATCAGTCGGCGCAACTGAAGGAGATCCGGGCGTTCGATCCCCAACGTCAAGGGCGGTGGTCGTTCTCGTCTCAGCAGGCCACATTGCGGCGGTTGAACCGGGCGTTCGAGGCGTTCTTCCGCCGCGTCAAGACCGGCCAGACGCCCGGCTACCCGAGGTTCAAGGGCGTCGGGCATTTCGACACGGTGGAGTTCCCCAAAGACGGTGACGGATGCCGCTGGGATTCCACCCCCCAGGACCCCCAGACCCGTGTCCGGCTGCAAGGCGTCGGGCACATTCGGGTGCACCGGCACCGACCCGTCGTCGGACGAGTGAAAACCATCAGTGTCAAGCGTGAGGGGCGCCGCTGGTTCGTGGTGCTGTCCTGTGACGACGTGCCTACCGAGCCCCTTGCACCTACTGGCTCGGTCGTCGGCATCGACATGGGCGTGACGTATCTGCTCACCACCTCCAAGGGCGAGCGCGTCCACAACCCGCGCTTCTTCGCGTCGATGGCCGAGGAACTTGCCGAAGCGCAGCGCCACCTGGCGACATTCCCCCGACGCACCCGCCGGCGTACCAAGAGGCACCGGGCGGCGGCTCGCAAGGTCGCCAGGCTGCACGCCAAGATTCGGCGTCAGCGACTCGACCATCACCACAAGACCGCACTGGAGCTGGCGCGCGACCACGACATGATCGCCTGCGAGAAGCTCAACACCGCGGGCATGACGAGGGCTCCTGTGCCCAAGCCCGCACCCGAACACGAAGGGGCGTACCTGCCGAACGGCGCCGCTGCCAAAGCGGGTCTGAACAAGAGCATTCTTGACGCGGGTTGGGGGCAGTTCCTGAGAATCCTGGCGGACAAGGCTGAAAGCGCCGGCCGCCGGGTGATCCTGGTGGACGCCCGCAACACCTCCCGGACCTGTCCGCCTTTCGCCGGGGGATGCGGGCACGTCGCTGGGCAGAACCGCCTCACCCAAGCAAGATTCGAGTGCACCGTGTGCGGGTTCGCCGGCAACGCCGACCACGTCGGGGCCTTGAACATCCTGCATCGGGCCGGGCCGGCCCGCTGCGCGGCGGCCTAGCCACCGACGCAGGAAGCCCGCGACTTCCGTCGTGGATGGGGTCACATCAGAAGAGGCTGCCTACGGGTGATCAATATGGCAAGAAAAGTCAGGACACAGATCTGTTAACCGGGACTCAGCCGGGTTCGTCCCTCAGGTGGCGCAGCAGCAGCGCCAGGTCCAGCCGCAGCCGCCCGCCGGGCTCCTGGAAGGAGAATCCGAGCCGCCGTTCCGCGTGCGACAGCCGCGCCGCGATCGTGCTGTGGTGGCGGTGCACGCGGGCGGCGGCCTTGCGGGTCGAGCCCGTCGCGCAGAACGCGACCAGCACCGCGAGGACGTCGTCGCCGTGCGGTTCGGCGGCGAGCCGGTCGAGCGCCGCCACGTCCGCGACCCGGGCGATGTCCTCCGGCCGCAGCCGCGCGGCGATCGCGGCGAGCCCGCCGAGCCGGTCGTGGCGCACCACCGTCGGCAGGCCGTCGCCGAGGGTCGTGAACCGCAGCGCCGACCGGGCCAGCCGCCACGCGTCCGGCGCCTCGGCGCCCGGCAGCGCGGGCCCGACCCCGATCCGCGTCCCGTCCGGCGTCCGGCCCTCCAGGTCCGCCGGGACGTCCCGCGCCAGGACGGCGTGCACGTGCCCGAGCGCCGCGGCGCGCGCGTCCCGGCCGAGGACGCCGAGGACCGCCGCCGCGTCGCCGCCCGCGACGGCCAGAACGTGCAGCGGCGCGGACGGCTCGAACCGCATCGCCCGCAGCGCGCGGCACCGGTCGGCCTCCGCGGCGTCCGCCGCCACGACCAGGTCCACCAGGGCGGCGTCGTCCCGCTCGCCGCGCTCGCGCTCCAGCAGCACCGTCGCGGCGAAGGCGAACCGCTCCAGCACGATCTCGTCCAGCGGCAGCGGCGCGCCCGGCCGCTCCAGCCACACGATGCCGGTCTCGGCGAACTCCCGGACGGCCCGCTCCCCCGCCGCCTCCCCCGGCGCGGCGCCCGGCTCCGAGCGCAGCGAGATCCCGCGCGCCGGGTCGGCCAGCCCGGCGGGGCACTCGGCGAGCGTCGCGGTGGCGCGCACCAGGGCGTGCGGGCTCGCGCGTCCCGCGATCAGCCGGTCGAAGAAGCCGATCACCCGGACGGCGTTCTCCGCGTCGGCGTCCAGCCCCGACAACCGCAGGAGCAGCCCCTTCATGGACGGATCGTACGCCACCCGACGATCGGCGGATTCCGGTCCGCGATCCCCGCCGGTCGGCGGCTGGGCGGGACCGCCGACCGCGACGAAACTGGTGGTCGGCCGCCGAGAGGAGCCGGAACGTGACGTACGCCTTCGACCCGGAGCTCGCCCCGTGGATCTCCATGATCCCCGAGATCACGCTGACCGACCCCGCGGCGATGCGGGACGCCGACGACCGGCTCCTCGCCGCGCACCCCCGGTACGAGCCGCCCGTCCCGGTCGACGTCCGCGACGTCGCCGTCCCCGGGCCCGGCGGCGCGCCGGCGGTGCCGGTGCGGATCTTCACCCCGGCGGGGGCCGGCGGGCGGCTGCCCGGCCTGCTCTACATCCACGGCGGCGGGTTCGTCCTCGGCAGCGTCGACGCCTCCCACGACGACGCGCTGTGCATCGCCGCGGAGGTCGGCGCGGTCGTGCTGTCGGTGGAGTACCGGCTCGCGCCCGAGCACCCGTTCCCCGCCGGCCTGGAGGACTGCTATGCCGCGCTGACTTGGACCGCCGCCAACGCCGCCGACCTCGGCATCGACCCCGGCCGGCTCGCGGTGGGCGGCGAGAGCGCCGGCGGCGGCCTGTCCGCCGCGACCGCGCTGCTGGCCCGCGACCGCGGCGGCCCCGCGCTCTGCTTCCAGCTCCTCGGCGTCCCCGAGCTCGACGACCGGCTCGACACCCCGTCGATGCGCGCGTTCCACGACACCCCGATCTGGAACCGCCCGAACGCCGAGCTGAGCTGGGACTACTACCTCGGCGAGGGCGTCCGCGGCACCGCCGGGGTCTCCCCCTACGCGGCGCCCGCCCGCGCCGAGGACCTCACCGGCCTCCCGCCCGCCTACGTCACCACCTGCGAGTTCGACCCGCTCCGCGACGAGGGCCTCGCGTACGCGCTGCGGCTCGTCCAGGCGGGCGTGGGGACGGAGGTGCACCACTACCCGGGGACCTTCCACGGCTCCG
Source organism: Spirillospora sp. NPDC000708 (assembly GCF_040299565.1). Classification (NCBI taxonomy): domain Bacteria; kingdom Bacillati; phylum Actinomycetota; class Actinomycetes; order Streptosporangiales; family Thermomonosporaceae; genus Spirillospora; species Spirillospora sp. NPDC000708. The sequence continues at coordinate 64,873 of NZ_JBEPCJ010000053.1, read as the reverse complement.
GGCTGATCCCGGACGCCGCCGTCTCCCGCCGCATGGCCGCCGACCGCCTCGGCGTGCTCCGCCGCGCCCTGCGCACCGTCGAGCAGCCCGTGTAGGCACGGCGACCCGCGCGGGGCGTCCTACCGGGACGTCCCGCGCGCCCGCGCCGCGGCGGCGAGACCGGCCCGGCGGCCGAAGAACGAGCCTTCGCCGAGCTGGGTGCCGGAGCAGTACCCGGCGCCGTCCTGGGCGATGTTGGACGCGCAGGCGCCGGCCGCGTAGAGCCCGCCGATGACCGACCCGTCGGCCCGCCGGACCTCGCCGTCGGCCGTGGTCGCCATGCCGCCGAGGGTGAAACCGGCGTACAGGGCGGTGCCGAGGGTCAGGTCGTAGACGCCCCACGGGCCCTTCGTCTGCGGCGCCAGCCAGTCGGGGTGCTTGTGGAAGTCGGGGTCCTCGCCCCGCGCCGCGTGCTCGTTGTAGCGCGCCATCGTCGCCGCGAGCGAGCCGGGAGGCAGCTCCAGGCCGGCCTCCATCTCCTCGATCGTCTCGTAGCCGTCCTTCAGCGGGACGAGCGGCATCCGCTGCTCCTCCATGTGGTCGCTGTCGGCGATGAGGTACGCCGCCGCGCCCGGCTGCCGGAGCACGAAGTACGAGGTGCGCGCGTGGTAGCTGTCCTCGGCCACGAACCGCTTGCCGCGGTTGTTGACGATCAGCCCCTTGACCAGCGACGACGGCGGGTAGAACGGGGCGGTGATGAACGGCTCGTCCATGTGCTCCAGCGCCGCGCCGGCCGACTGGCCGAGCCGGATGCCGAGCCCGTCGTCGTAGGTGCCGCCCAGCGTGAACAGCTTCTCGCCGAGGGCCGGCGTGTAGGCGGCGACCATGTCCGCGTTCATCACGAACCCGCCGGCCGCGATCACCACCCCGGCGGCGGCGACCACGCCCGTCCGGTCGAAGTTCCGCCACGCGACGCCGGCGACCGCGCCGTCCCCGTCCACCACCAGGTTGGTGGCGCCGGTCTCGTAGCGGACCTCGACGCCCGCCTCCTCGACGCGGTCCCGCAGCAGGTCCATCACGATCTTGGTGCCCTCGGTATCGCCCGGCACCGGCACCTTGTGGCCGCGCGGCGCCGGCGGGACCCCGTCGCGGAACGGCCACACCTTCTCGTTGCCGGTGAACATCAGCCCCTCCGTGCCGGGCTGGATCACCGCCTTCCCCGGGAAGTAGGAGCGCTCGAACTCGAACCCCAGCGCCTCCAGCCAGTCGAAGTGCTCGACCGACCCGTCGCAGTAGAGCCGGATCTTCTCCTCGTCCGGGTCCTTCGTGCTCGCCATCAGGTAGCGCGCCATCGCCTCGGCCGTGTCCTCGTGGCCGGTGGCCTTCTGGACGGCGGTGCCGCCGCCGAGGTAGAAGTGGCCGCCCGACATGCTCGACGTGCCGCCGTGGACGGCGGCGCGCTCCAGCAGCAGCACCCGGGCCCCCGAGCGCGCGGCCTCCAGCGCGGCGCAGCCTCCGGCGATCCCGAAGCCCACCACCACGACGTCGAACCGCTCGGCGTCGGCGGGCACGTCCGCGGCCGGCACCACCGCGGGGACGGCCGTTCCGGGAGAGGTCTGTGCGTTCATCGGTTCCCGTCTCGAATCACTGTGCTTCCGGGGGTCACTTCTGGGGTCGCCGTGCGCCTCGGGCGCCGGCGTCACTTGTGGGGGATCTGGTTGACGGTGCCGCCGTCGATGACGAACTCCGTCCCCGTGGCGTAGGAGGACTCGTCGCTGGCCAGGAAGACCACGAACGACGCGACGTCCTCGGGCAGGCCGGGGCGCCCGAGCGGGACCGGGATCATGTCGTCGGGGATGCCGTCGGTGAGCGGCGTGCGGATCAGGCCCGGGTGCAGCGAGTTGACCCGGACGCCGTGCGGCGCGAGCTCCATCGCGACCGACTTGGTCAGGCCGCGCAGCCCCCACTTCGACGCGACGTAGCCGTGCGCCCAGGCCGTGCCGCGCAGCCCCTCGATGGACGAGGTGTTGATGATCGATCCGCCGCCGGCCGCGATCAGCGCGTCCGCGGCCGCGCGGATGCCGAGGAAGGGGCCGGTGAGGTTGATGTCGATGATCTTCTGCCACTTCTCCAGCGAGAACCGCTGGATGGTGGCGCCGTTGGCGATCCCGGCGTTGTTGAACAGCACGTTCAGCCCGCCGAACTCGGCGACGGCGGCCTGGACGGCGGCGGTCCAGTCGTCGGGGCTCGTCACGTCGAGGTGGACGTGGCGGGCGGCGTCGCCCAGCTCGTCCGCGACGGCCTTGCCCTCCTCGTCGAGGATGTCGCCGAGCACCACCTTCGCGCCCTCGGCCACGAGGGCCCGCGCGGCGGCCGCGCCGATCCCGCGCGCGCCGCCGCTGATCAGGGCGATCTTCCCGTCCACGCGTCCCATCGTCGTGTGTCCTCTCTGTCGCGGGGTCTCAGCCGGCCAGCGCCGTCGCGAAGACGCCGCGGGCGGTGTTGAACGGCAGGTCGAGCGGGGTCCGCAGGCCGGGCGGAGCCGCGACGACGTCGGGGATCGCGTTGACGATGCGGCCGGCGCCCGCGGCGATCGCGGCGTGGTTGTGGTCGCCCTTGGCGCTGGTCGGGCACACGTCGACGCGGTAGGACGGCTCGCCGGTGATCTCGAGCCGGTAGGAGCCGCCGTCCTGCGCGGGCCGCGGCCAGTCGGGGCGCAGGTCGTCGCGCAGCCGGGTCGTGTGGTCGATGACCAGCACCTCCTTGCCGCTCGCGACGCCGGTGACCTGGAACCGCATCGCCGCGACGCCGCCCCGCGGGATGTGCCCGGCGGCGACGTCGAACGCCTCCGGCGCCGGCTCCCGCTCGTACGCCTCGGTGATGTCGTCGAGCTCGAAGCCGAACCCGCGGGCCATCATCCGGAGGCTGACGCCCCAGGAGGCCGCCAGGATCCCCGGCTTGAACATCCTCGGCAGGTCGTCCAGCGGCCGGCCGAAGCCCATGAAGTCGAACATGACCGGGCCGCCGTCGTACGTCGCGTAGTCGGCGATCTCCGAGCAGCGGACCTGCTCCACCCGCTGGCAGGTGCTCGCGATCGCGAAGGGCAGCAGGTCGTTGATCCAGCCGGGGTCCACGCCGCTGGCGAACAGGCTGGTCCCGCCGGCCTCGCACGCCTTCTCGATGGGGTCGATCATGCGGTCGGGCAGCAGCCCCCACGGGTAGATCAGCGGCACCGGCGAGGACGCGGCGACGTTGCTGCCCGAGGCGAGGATCTTCTCGATGTCGGCGAGCGCCTCGAACAGCCGGGTCTCCCCGAGGGCGCAGTAGACGGTGCAGTCCGGCCGCAGCGCGAGGGCCGCGTCGAGGTCGTCCACGGCGGCCACGCCGGTGACCGTGCCGAGGCCGGCGAGGTCGCCGGCGTCGCGCCCGACCTTGGCGGGGTCGGACACGACGAGGCCGGCCAGCTCGAAGCGGGGGTCCTCGATGAGCTGCGCCAGGGCGATGCGGCCGACGTTGCCGGTCGCCACGTGCAGGACGCGGATGGCCATGGTGCTCCTCAGTCCCGTTTCCCGGCGGCCCGCGCGGCCTTCCGGGCCGCCTTGGCGATCGTCTCCTCGACGATGGAGTTGAGCCGCGCGCCGTTCGGCCAGCCCGCGTAGTGGCTGAGGAACACGACGATCTCGCGGAGCGCCTCGTCGTCGAGCTCCCCGGCGGCGTGGGCGGCGGGCACCTGGATGCCGAGCACGTCGGCGGCGCCCTGCCCGGCGAGCAGCCCGATGACCAGCAGGCGCCGGTCCCGGTCGGACAGGCCGGGGCGCTGCCAGACGTCGCCGAACAGGTGGTCGGCGGTGTAGCGGAAGAAGTCGCCGGCGCCGTCGGTCATGTCGAAGCCGTAGACCTGCTCCATCTTGCGCAGGCCGCGGGCCCGCGGCTCGGGGAGGTCGTCGAACTTCCCGGTCTTCTCGTCGCTCATCGCTGCTCCTCGGGAAAGCCCAGGCCGGGCGCGAGTCGCTCGCGCGCGATCCTGGCCAGCGGTACGTCGACGCCGAGCTCCTCGGCCAGCGCGATCGCGAAGTCGAGGTCCTTCTCGGCGAGCTGCCGGAGGTGGCCGAAGGTGGTGAACCAGAACGACCCCGGCTCCATCTCGGCGGTCGTGTCGCGGTACATGATCGCTCCGGGGCCGCCGGTGAGCGCGTCGGTGTGCCGGACGACCTCGCCGAGCGCGACGATGTCCAGCCCGGCCGCCTCGGCGAGCCGCTGCGCCTCGGTCGCCGCGGTGAAGGCGGCGTAGTGCATCAGGTTGCGGGCGAGCTTGAACTTGGTGCCCGCTCCGATCGGCCCGGCGTGCACGACCTTCTTCGCCAGGACGTCCAGGACCGGGCGGACCGCGGCGAACGCCTCCTCCGCCCCGCCGACCATGATGGCCAGCTCGCCGGTGCCCGCGCCCATCACGCCGCCGGACACGGGCGCGTCGACCAGCCGGACGTCCCGCCGCGCGGCGAGTTCCTCCAGCTCGGCGGGCGTCCCGGGGGCGACGGTCGAGTGGATCGCGACGGTGAGGCCGGCGGGGGCGGCGGCCAGCGCCTCGTCCAGCACCGAGCGGACCTGCTCGTCGTTGTTGACCATCACGCACAGCACGTCGCTGCCGGCGGCGAGCGCGCCGACGCCCGCGGCCGCCTTCGCCCCGGCCGCGACCAGCTCCTCGACGGGCGCCGCGGCCAGGTCGAACACGCCGAGCGCGAGCCCGTCCTCGGCCTGCCGCGCGGCCAGCCGGGTCGCCATCGGCTTGCCGATGTCGCCGAGCCCGACGAACCCGACGCGGACGATGTCGCTCATCCCGTTTCCCTCCTCGTCCGCGCCTAGGCGGGCTCGGCCGTGGTCTTGGTCTCGAGGTACTCCTCGAACCCGGCCACGCCCATCTCGCGGCCGATCCCGGACTGCTTGTAGCCGCCGAACGGCGCGTCCGCGCCGAACCACAGCCCGCCGTTGACGCCGACCGTGCCGGTGCGGATCCGGGCCGCGACGGCCTTGGCCCGCTCCAGGTCACCGGAGTCGACCGAGCCGGACAGCCCGTACGGCGACTCGTTGGCGATCCGGACGGCGTCGTCGTCGCCGTCGTGCGCGATGACGGTCAGCACCGGGCCGAAGATCTCCTCCTGGGCGACCCGCGCGGTGTTGTCGAGGCCGGCGATGACGGTCGGCTGGATCCAGAACCCGCCGGCCAGCTCGCCGTCCTGCTCGGCGATCCCGCCGCCGGTCGCGAACCGCCCGCCCTCCTGAAGCGCGAGGTCGAGGTAGGACTTCACCCGGTCGCGCTGCGCCGCGGAGATGACCGGCCCGCAGATGGTGCCGGGGTCGGCGGGGTCCTTCGCGCCGAGCGAGGCCATCGTGGACGCGGCGATCTCCACCGCCTCGTCGTAGCGTTCGCGCGGCACCACCAGCCGGGTGGTGATCGCGCATCCCTGGCCGGCGTGCACGGACGCCGCGAACGCGGTGGCGCCGACGACGGCCTTGAGGTTCGCGTCGTCCAGCACGATCGCGGCGGACTTGCCGCCGAGTTCGAGGAACACCCGCTTGAGGGTGGGCGCCGCGGCCGCCGCGATCGCCCGTCCCGTGGCCGTCGAGCCGGTGAACGAGACCAGGTCCACGCGCGGGTCGCTGGTCAGCAGCGCCGCCACCCGGTTGTCGCGCGGCGTGACGACGTTGAAGACGCCGGCCGGGACGTCGGTGCACTCGGCGAACAGCCGGCCCATCTCGGCCGCCAGCCACGGGGTGTCGGGCGCCGGCTTCAGCACCACGGTGTTCCCGGCGGCGAGCGCCGGCCCGATCTTGGCGAGGTTGATCTGGTTGGGGAAGTTCCACGGCGTGATCGCGGCGACCACGCCGACCGGCTCGCGGTGCACGGTGCGGCGCGACCGGATGCCCATCGTGACGCCGACGCCGAGGTCGGTCTCCCACGCGTAGCCCTCGGCGAGGTCGATCGTCCACTTCAGGCTCTCGACCGGGGTGTCGAACTGCGGGCCGGCGACGAAGAACGCCGGCGCCCCCGCCTCGGCGGTGGTGAGCGCGCGGAGCGCGTCGGCGTTGTCGAGCAGCGCCTGGTGGAACTGGCGCAGCACCCGGATCCGCAGCGCCCGGTCGGTCGCCCAGCCGGACGCGTCGAACGCGCGGCGGGCGGCGCCGATCGCGGCGTCGACGTCGGCGGCGGTGCTGTCGGGCGCCCGGCCGATCTCCTGCCCGGTGGCCGGGTTGAGGATCGGGTAGGACGCCCCGCCGGCCGCGGCGCCGAGCTTGCCGTCGACGTACTGCTGCGCGGGCGGGTTGGCGGGGGCGCGGTCGGTCACTTCGCCGCCTCCGCCCCGTTGCCCGCCGCCTCCGGTGCGTCCTTGGGCGCCTGGGTGACGAAGTCGCCGCGCTCGACGGGCGGCGGCCACAGCGTCGAGGGCATCTCGTCGTAGTGGTAGTGGCCGGGGACGCCGTGCCCGGCGACCTTCATCCGCTTCAGCAGCGTCTCGGGCGCCTTGCCGGAGTTGATGATCTCCATGAAGGTGTGGACGGTCGACGGCATGTCGAACCAGTCCCGCTGCCAGGCGATCTTGATCTGGCCGGCGTCCGCGCCCGCGGCCTGCCGCTCGACGCCGAACCACGAGCCGCCGATGCCGAGGATCTCGTACTCCGCGCCGGTCGCGTCGTTCGTGATCCCGGACTTCTGCTTCCAGAACCCGACGATCATCGACTTCTTCTCGTCGATCACGGTGACCTGGTAGTCGTAGTGCCAGCCGTCGAGGCCGTCCATCTCGATGCCGATCGCCCAGTCCCGGATCTGGTCGCGGCCGACGGCCATGAAGTGCTCGTCGGGGCCGTACATCCAGCCGTACGTCGCGTCCTCGGCGTACCACTCGGCCATCACCCGCCAGTCGCCGGTCCGCTCGGCCTCGCGGTTGATCGCCAGCCAGGAGTCCCAGAACTCCTCGATCTCGGCCCGGGTCAGCCCGCCGTCATCACTCACGTCGTCCCCTCAGTCCTCTTCGATCGAAAGCGCGAAGGCCGGGCAGTACTTGACGGCCGTGGCCACGTCCTTGCGGCGGGACTCGTCCGGGTGCTCGTCGAGGATCACGACCACGTCCTTCTCCTCGTCGAACCCGAACACGTCGGGCGCCTCGCCCTGGCACAGCTGGTGCCCTTGGCAGATGTCGGTGTCGGCGACGACGCGCACCGCGCTCACCTCCCGGCCCGTCGCCGGTACCGCACCCGGCAGGGCTGCTTGAGCTGGATGACCATCTTGGTGAAGTCGTCCTGGTAGGAGTCCAGGGGCTGGGCGGCCTCGAACGTGTAGTCCCGCAGGACGACGGAGAAGATCGCCTTCATCTGCATCATCGCGAACGCGTTGCCGACGCAGCGGTGCCTGCCGGCGCCGAAGGGGATCCAGGTCCAGCGGTTCTGCAGGTCCTCCTGCCGGGGGTCGATGTAGCGCCCCGGGTCGAAGTCGCCCGCCTTCGGGAAGTCCGCCTCGATCCGGTTGGAGACCCGCGGCGACGCCGCCAGCATCGTGCCGGCGGGGATCGTCTTCCCGAGCAGTTCGAAGTCCTCGCGGACCAGCCGCATCAGGATGATCAGCGGCGGGTGCAGCCGCAGGGTCTCCTTCAGCGCCGACTCCAGCACCGGGATGGACCGCAGCGCCTGGAACGACACCTCGGTCCCGTCGGCGTACAGCGCGTCCAGCTCGGCGACCACCTCGGCCAGCACGTCCGGGTGCCGCAGCAGCTCGATCATCGCCCAGGACGCGGTGCCGCTGGAGGTGTGGTGCCCGGCGAACATCATCGAGATGAAGATGCCGGTGATGTGGTCGGCGCTCATGTCAAGCGAGATCAGGACGTCGAGCAGGTCGCGCTGGTCGCGGGGGACCTTCCCGCGCTCCTTGCGCCGCTCGATGATGCCCTGCACCAGCGAGACCAGCTTCTCCCGCGCCGCGTCGCGCAGCCGGAAGCTGTCGATGTCGGCGTACGGGTCGACGTAGGCGATCGCGTCGGTGCCCCGCTCCAGCTCGTGGTAGTGCTCGGCGAACGAGCCGTCCAGCTCGTCGCGGAACGGCTTGCCGATCAGGCACGCCGAGGTGGTGTAGATGGTCAGCTCGGCGAAGAAGTCGAGGAGGTCGATCTCGCCCTCCTCGCCCCAGCCGGCGACCATCCGGCGGATCTCCGCCTCGATCGTCCGCGCGTGCCCGCGCATCATGTCCCCGCGCAGCGCCTGGTTCTTCAGCATCTGCTGGCGCTCCTCCGGCGAGGCGTCGAACACGACGCCCTTGCCGAAGATCGGCGTCATGAACGGGTACGCGGCGGCCTGGTCGAGCCGCTCGTCGGGCGCGCGGAAGAACACCTCGTTCGCCTCGGCGCCGCTGACCAGCACCACGTCCTTGTCGGCGAGCCGGAACCGCCCGACGTCGCCGCACTCCTCGCGGACGCGGTGGAACAGGGAGACCGGGTCGACCCGCATCTCCGGCAGGTGGCCGGTGCCGCGGATGATCTCGGGCACCTCGGGGCTCTGATCGTCGAGGACCGTGCTCACCTCGGGGATCGCGGCGAGCCGATGACTCTCGGCGGCGGTCATGGCTTCTCCTCCACGGGCGCTTCGGGATTGACGTCGAGCAGGCTGAGGTGCACGCCGCGCGGCGCGCCGACGATCGTGGCGATCGCGTCGGCGTGCGCCCTCGCCTTGAGGAAGTGGGGGTGCCGGGCGAGCCCGAAGCGGACCCACTGGTCGAGCACGAACGCGGCCTCGTCGGCGTCCCAGTCGGCGCCCATGCCGCTCCACGTCGGGCCGGGGCGGATGATCGAGGCGCGGACGCCGGTGCCCTCCAGCTCCATCTGCAGCGCGCTGACCATTCCCTCCAGGCCCCACTTGCCGGCGGAGTACGCCGACATGAACGGCCGCGCGCGGACGGCGACGTCGGACGAGACGAAGACGATGTCGCCGCGCCGGCGCCCGACCATCGCGGGCACGAACGCCCGCGCGACCCGGTGCGCGCCGACGAGGTTGAGGTCGATCTCCCGCGCGAAGCGCTCGGAGCTGACCTCGATGGTCGCGCCGGGCGCCACCAGCGCGGCGTTGCTGACGACGACCTCGATGTCGCCGAGGTCGGCGGTCGCCTTCGCGGCGAAGTCGGCCACCGAGCCGTCGTCGGAGACGTCGAGCGCGTGCGCGACCGCCTCGCCGCCCTCGGCGCGGATCGCCGCGGCGATCTCCTCGAGGACGCCGACCCGGCGCGCGCCGAGCGCCACCGGATGGCCGGCCGCCGCGAGCACCGTGGCCGTCTCGGCGCCGATGCCGGACGACGCCCCCGTGATCACCGCGGGGCGGCGTTCGGGATGCGGGTACTTCCTGGACATCTTCGGTCCCTCCCAGTCCCTCCGCCTCAGCCCTTCCGCAGGGTGAAGCCGGTCGGCAGCTCGGCGAACCCGCGGACGCTGGTGGAGTGCACGCGCACGGCCCGGTCGGCGTGCACCTCGAAATCCTCGACGCGCCGGACCAGCTCGTTCAGCACGACCCGCGTCTCCAGCCGGGCCAGGTTCGCGCCCAGGCAGAAGTGCTTGCCGGAGCCGAAGCTGAGGATCTGGCCGAGCTCGCTCTTGGGCCGGTGGACGTCATAGACGGTCGGGTCGGTGAAGACCCGCTCGTCGCGGTTGGCGGAGCCGAGCAGGATCAGCGCCTTCCCCCCGGCCGGGATCGTCGTGCCGTGCATCTCCACGTCGTCGACGACGTAGCGGGCGAGCATCTGGCTGGAGGTGTCGTGCCGCAGCGTCTCCTCGATCCACGGCGTCACCAGCGTCTCGGGATCGTCCGGGTCCGCGAGCACCTCCGCCTTCTGCTCAGGGTGCGCGGACAGGTGGTACAGCGCGTTGCCGAGCAGCTTGGTGGTCGTCTCGTTCCCGGCGACCACCATGAGGAAGAGGAACGCGATGATCTCGCCGTCGGTGAGCCGGTCGCCATCGATCTCGGCGACGGTGAGCGCGGCGGTGAGGTCGCCCGCCTCCGCGGCCGCCGCCCGGCGCTCCTTCACCATCCCCGCGTAGTAGGTGATGAGCTCGCCGGCCGCCTCCATGCCCGCCGGCGGGACGTCGCGGACGCCGTCCTCGCGGTGCACGACCAGGTCGGCGAGGCGCCGGACCTCGTCCCGGTCGGCCTCCGGCACCCCCATCATCTCGGAGATGACGTCCATGGGGAGCTTCCCGGCGAAGTCGGTGATCCAGTCGGCCTCGCCGTGCTCGGCGGCGGCGGCGAAGGTCCGTTCGAGGTAGTGCTCGGTGAGCCGCTGGATCTGCGGCTGCAACTCCTTGACCCGGCGCGGCGTGAACGCGGCGGACACCAGCCTGCGCAGCCGGGTCTGCCTCTGCCCGTCGAGGGCGAGGAAGCTCATCACGCGGTGCGCGTCGGGGCTCCACGCGCTCGCGTCGAGGGAGACGCCCATCCGGTTGGAGAACGCCGCGTCGTCGCGGAGCACGTCGAACACGTCGGCGTGGCGCGAGACCACCCAAAGGTCGTCCCGCTCGGCGTGGAAGACCGGCGCCTCGTCGCGCAGCCGCCGGTAGAGCGGGTACGGGTCCTCGTGGAACGCGTAGTCGTAGGGGTCGAAGACCAGGGGTTCGGCCACCGCGTCGGTCGAAGCGCTCATTCGTTGCCCCTCATGATCACTTCCACGGCCGAGACGAGCCGGTCGGCGATCTGGTCGTAGGTCAGCAGGCCCATGCCGGCCTGCAGCAGCGCGCCGGTGAAGGTGAGGACCAGCACCTCCAGGACGGCGGCGTCGGCCGGCGCCCCGGGCCGCGCCGCCCCCGGTCGTGCCGGCCCCGCGAGAGCCGCCTCGAACCGGGAGTAGAACTCCCCGCCGATGCGCAGCCGCAGCCGCGCGACGTCGGGATCGCCGCCGAGCAGCGCCGGCGTCACCGCCGCCGCCAGCTCCGGTTCCGCGACGATCCGGGCCGTCAGCGCCCGGACGGTCGCCTGCAGCCGCTCGGTGGCGCCCGCTCCGTCCGGCGCGGCGCCGCCGTCCTCGCTGAGGTGCTGCCAGAACAGTTCCGCGAAGAGGTGGTTCTTGGACGAGAGGTAGGTGTAGGCGGTCGCCGGGGAGACGCCCGCCCGCTGGGCCACCGTCCGGATCGTCAGCGCGTCGTGCCCGACGGCGCGCAGCTCCTCGAGCCCGGCGGCCATCAGGTTCTCCACCGTTTCGGCCTGCCGGGCGTTGAGGCCCTGCCGCAGCGCCGGACTGGTCACCTGACTGGACATGTGTCCACCGTAGACCGGGCCGGAGATCGCCGCAATAGCCGGATCTGAATCGACTTCTCCTTTTCCCGGCGGAGGGCCGGTTCTCCGGCCGCTCGGCCGGACAGCTGTCCAGTCACTATTCCAGAAAGCCTAGAACACGTTCTACTATGACGCCATGCGCAACGGAATCGTGCTCTTCACCTCCGACCGCGGCATCACGCCGGCAGCCCTCGCGAAGGCCGCCGAGGAGCGCGGCTTCGACACCTTCTACGTGCCCGAGCACACCCACATCCCGGTGCGCCGCGACGCGCTGCACCCCACCGGCGGCCAGGACCTGCCCGACGACCGCTACACGCGCACCCTCGACCCGTGGGTGTCGCTCGCGACCGCCGCCGCCGTGACCGAGCGGATCGGCCTCGCCACCGCCGTCGCGCTGCCCGTCGAGTCCGACCCGATCACCCTCGCCAAGACGCTCGCGACCCTCGACCACCTGTCCGGCGGCCGGCTGACGATCGGCGCCGGCTTCGGCTGGAACACCGACGAGCTGGCCGACCACCACGTCCCGGCGGCGGGGCGGCGCACCGTCCTGAAGGAGTACCTGGAGGCCATGCGCGCCCTGTGGACCGAGGAGGAGGCGTCCTACGACGGCGAGTTCGTCTCGTTCGGGCCGAGCTGGGCCTACCCCAAGCCGCCGCAGGGCCGCATCCCCGTGATCGTCGGCGCCGGCGGCGGCCCGAAGACCATGAGGTGGATCGCCCGCCACGCCGACGGCTGGATGACCACGCCGATCGAGACCGGCATCGCCGACAAGGCCGCCCTGCTGCGCCGCGAGTGGGCCGACGCCGGCCGCTCCGGCGAACCCGACGTGCGGATCCTGGTCGCCAAGCGGCCCTCCCCCGACGACCTCGCCGAGTGGTCCGCCGCGGGCGCGTCCGAGCTGATCTGGGGCGTGCCGGACGCCGACGAGGCCGAAGTCATCGAGTACCTGGACAAGACCGCCGCCCGGCTCGGCCTGACCGCGAAGTGACGCCGACGAGAACCCGTTTCATCTTCGAGGAGATCGCCAGATGACGAACCCTGGAGCGATACCGCCCGGCCGTTACGCCGCCCTGTCCCGGGACGAACTCGCGGTCGCCGTCCCCGAGCTGCTCCTGATCGGTCAGCTCATCGACCGTTCCGGAATGGCGTGGTGCATCTCCGCATTCGGCCGCGAGGAGATGGCGCGGATCGCGATCGAGGAGTGGGCCGCGTCCAGCCCCATCTACACGCGGCGGATGCAGCGCGCCCTCGGCTACGCCCCGGAGGTGCCCGGGAAGGGCGACGTCCCGACGATCTTCAAGGGCCTCCAGCTCGACATCGGCGCCCCGCCGCAGTTCATGGACTTCCGCTACACCGTCCACGACCGGTGGCACGGCGAGTTCCACCTTGACCACTGCGGCGCCCTCATGGACGTCGAGCCGATGGGCGACGACTACGTCCGCTCCATGTGCCACGACATCGAGGACCCCACCTTCGACGCGACCGCCGTCGCGACCAACCCGAAGGCGCAGGTCCGCCCGATCCACCGGCCGCCGCGCTCGCCCGCCGGCCGGCACCCGCACTGCGCCTGGACCGTGATCATCGACGAGTCCCACCCGGATGCGCAGGGCATCCCCCTGCTCGCCGACAACGAGCGCTCCCGCGCCGCGACCCTCGACCTGGCGCCGATCGACCCGGCCGACGACGGCCTCGCCGACTACACCGGCCCGCTGCTGTCCGACCTCGACTTCGCCGCCTTCTCCCGCTCCGCGCTCGCCCGGATCGCCGACGAGGTGTGCCTGCAGATGCACCTGCTCAACCGGGCCTTCACGCTCGCCGTGGCCGCACGCGCCGACGCCGACGGCCTCCTGCGCATCCGCCGCAAGCAGTTGGTCGGCATCGCCGGCGTCGCCGCCGAACGCCTCGCCCGCGCCCTCGCCCTCCCGGCCACCCCCGAGGGGGCCGCCCGGCTCCTCGCGGTCCACCCGCTCCTCAACCCGTCGGCCTACGTCGACGCCTCCATCGACGGCGCGACCGTCACCGTCCGCCCGTCCCCCGCCCACGAGGACGGCGCCTGGATCGCCCTGTGCGGGCCCGGCTGGACGACCGCGCTCCAGGCCGTCGTCCGCGCCCTGGACCCGTGCCTCGACACCGAGGTCACCGGCACCGACCGGGACTGGCGGCTGGCCATCGTCCGCCGCGACGAGCCCGCGCCCGAGCCCGACGAGGTGGCCGTCGTCCGGTTCAGCACCGGCTCCGGCTTCGCCTTCGAGCCGCGCCGCTCCCTGCCGATCACGCCGGTCTGACGCGCGAGCGGTTCGTTCAAGACGAGCCGCGCCGGGACGGGCGACACTTCCGGTCATGACCGAGCAGACCTTCACCCCCGCGCTGGGCCGCGCCGCCCTCCCCCGCCTCTACGACGCCGTGATCGCGCTGACCCGGGAGCGCCTGTGGCGGAGCATGATCGCCATGCACGCCGCGGTCAGGGCCGGTGACGTCGTCGTCGACGTCGGCTGCGGCACCGGATCGCTGGCCCTGCTCCTGCACGGCATCGAGCCGTCCGCGCGCGTGATCGGCGTCGACCCCGACCCGAGGGTGCTCGCGGCCGCCGAGCGCAAGGCCGGTGCGGGCGGCGTCGAGTGGCGGACCGGGATGGGCGACGCGCTGACGGACGTCGTGGACGCGGGGACCGCCGACACCGTCGTGTCGAGCCTCGTCCTCCACCAGTGCCCCGTGCCGATGAAGCGGGCGATCCTGGCCTCGATGCTCGAGACGCTGCGGCCCGGCGGCCGGCTGGTGATCGCCGACTTCGGTCTCCAGCGCACCCGGGCGATGCGCCTGGCCTTCCGCCTGGTGCAGCTGGCGGACGGCCGGGAGGACACGCGGTTCAACGCCGACGGAAGGCTGCCGGGCCTCATCTCCGAGGTCGGCTTCGTCCAAGTGCGGGAGACCGCGGCCGTGCCGACGGTCAACGGCTCGATCTCCCTCTACACCGCGCGGCGCGCCTGACGTCCCAGCGCCCGGACGACCTCCGCGGGCGTCAGCCCCATCATCCGCCGCATCTCGCGGGTGAAGTGCGCCTGGTCGGCGAAGCCGCCCGCGAGCGCGGCGCCGCTCAGCGTCCGTCCCTCGCGCAGCGCCTCGGCCGACCGGGCGAGGCGCCGCCAGATGCGCCACCGCGCGAGCGGCATGCCCAGCTCCGCCCGCGCCAGCGCGCGGAGCCGCTGCGGGGACAGCCCCACCCTCGCCGCCAGCGCCGTCATCGGGATCCGCTCGTCCATCAGCACGCGCATCGCGTCCAGCAACCGCCCGTCGAGCTCCCCCGACAGACGGCCACCCGCGACGTCCTCCTCACGAAGCCCCCTCATGCCAGGAGCCGGGGTGATGCCCCTGCCGCAGACCACCCGCAGCCGATCGGCGAACGCGCAATGCGGCTCCACGAAAAGCGTGCGCAGCTCCCGAACCGGAAGCAGCCTGTGGCCGACCATGGGCGGCACGACCAACGCCGCATCGCTGAAGCGGTTGCCGTCCTCATCGTCCATGACCACCTCGCCATGAACACCGATGGCCACCTGAAAGGCGGCATGCCGATGAAAGCTCCCCTCCGCCACAGCCCCTTGGTAGACCGCATAACCGTCCCCAATAACGAAGTAAGCCCCCTCCACCCCACACCCCCTCAGCCGCCCTGACACCAACGCAACACCACACCAACCACACCAGCGCCGGGCCATCCTCCCCATCCCAACAGCCTTCCGCCCACCCGAAGCACATTCAGCCACCCCAAGACACCAGCACACACCTCAACCCGCGCGACGCCCCCGTTCACTCAAGCGCAAACCCGACCCACCGCACGCCCCGACCAACACAGCACAGCCAGCACTACGCACGCTCCGCCCTCCGCACAGCGCACACCCACGACCAGCGGGGGCACACATCGCCCGCCGACACGTCAGATCCAACCGCCCCAGCGCGCACCCAGGCCGACGCAATGCGCACTCCGGCCAATGCAGCGCACCCCCTGGACCACCCGGTGCAGCGCAGCCAATACGGCGCCCACCGGCCAGCATGACGCACATCCCGACCGACGCGAGCCCACATCCCACCACCGCGCCGCGCATCACGGCCAGCTCGGCAGACACCCCCGGCTGCCCCGGCCCGCATTCCGGCCAATGCGGCGCACACCCTTAGCGGCCCAGCACCCCACCCACCCAGCACATCTCGACCTACGCGAGCCCACACCCCGCCACCGTGCACACATCGCGCCAGCGCAGCACGCACCACGGCCGGGTGGGCGCGCTACGGCGGATGCGGTGGAGGTGGCGTGTTCAGAGTTCGAGGACTAGGCGCGGGCCTTTGGCGCGGGACACGCAGATCATCATGAAGCCGCCGTCGGCGCGCTCGTCGTCGGTGAGCACGGAGTCGCGGTGGTCCGGCTCGCCGTCGAGGACGGGCGTCTCGCATGTTCCGCACGTGCCCTCGCGGCACGACGCCAGGACCGTGACGCCCGCCTCCTCGACCGTCTCCAGGATCGACCGCCCGGGCTCGACCCGCAGCGTACGGCCGGTGAGCGACAGCTCGATCTCGAACGCCTCGTCCGGGCCGGTGACCGGCTTCGCCGAGAAGCGCTCGGTGCGCAGCGTGCCACGGGGGCACCGCTCCTCGACCGCTGCCAGCATCGGCTCGGGCCCGCAGCAGTAGACGAGCGTGCCCTCCCGGAGCCCGGAAAGCGCGGCGTCGAGGTCGGGCAGTCCGAACTCGTCCTGCGGCCGTACCTCGACACGCTCTCCGTAGCGCGCCAGGTCGTCGAGGAAGGCCATCGCCGCCCGCTGCCGCCCGCCGTAGAGGAGCCGCCAGTCCGCGCCTGCGGCATCCGCCGCCGCCACCATCGGCAGGATCGGCGTGATGCCGATGCCTCCGGCCAGGAACAGGTAGCCGGGCGCGTCTTCCAGAGCGAAATGATTGCGCGGGCCGCGCGTGAGGAGTTTGTCGCCGACGTTCAGTCGCTCGTGGACGAACGTGGAGCCCGGCCCCTCCCTCAGCACGCCGAGCCGCCACGTCCGATCGTCGGCCGGGTCGCCGCACAGGGAGTACTGCCGCACGAGGCCGTCGGGCATCAGCAGGTCGACGTGCGCGCCAGGCTGCCAGGACGGCAACGCGCCTCCGTCCACGGCGCCCAGCGTCAATCCCACGACGCCTTCCGCGAGATCGGTCCTTTCCAGGACGACGACCTCCGTCTCGACGGCGCTCTGGTCGGTCACGTGCCCCCCTCTCGTTCGTGGTCGTCCCGACCATCGCCGCTCCTCCGGGCACGCGTCACCCCCGCTTCCGTCAAACGGAAGACCTCGGCCGGCCCGGCGCCGTGCACGCAGGTCATCCGCTTTGACGGGTTCGTCGACTCACCAATGGAGATGCCGGGGAGAGCACCGTCTGTGACGTACGGTGTTCTGCGGCGAGACGGCGTTCGCCGTGGCATGGGCAGCGGGTGCGAGGCCCCCTGGAGTGGCATCGGAGCGGATGATGAAGGCAGCGCGTTTCGACCGGTTCGGAGGCCCGGAGGTGCTCCAGATCGTGGATCTTCCGGATCCGCATCCGGGCCCCGGTGGGATCCGGATCGCGGTGCGCGCGGCCGGCGTCAACCCGAGCGACTGGAAGAAGCGCCAAGGCCTGATGGACCCGGAGCTTCCCCAGACGCTGGGCTACGAGGCGGCGGGCATCGTGGACGAGTTGGGCGAGGGCGTCAAGGACGTGGCCGTCGGCGACCGCGTGTTCGGCTTGTCCGCCGAAGGGGCGGCGCAGGCCGAGCTGGCCGTGCTGTCCTTCTACGCGCCGATCCCGCCATCACTCGACTTTTCCGGCGCCGCGGCGCTACCGGCCGCCATCGAGACGGCCACGCGCGCGCTCGACCAGCTCGGCGTCGCAGGCGGCGGCACGCTGCTCATCAACGGCGCCTCCGGAAGCGTCGGCAGCGCCGCCGTCCAGCTCGCCGTGGCGCGCGGCGCGCGCGTGATCGGTACGGGCGGCCCGGCGAACCACGAGTACCTGCGCTCGCTGGGGGCGGAGCCCGTCGCCTATGGCGAGGGCCTGCCCGAGCGGGTCCGCGCGCTTGCGCCCGGCGGTGTCGACCTGGCGCTCGACGTCGCGGGCAGCGGGGTGCTGCCCGAACTCATCGGCCTCACCGGCGGTGCCGAGCACGTCCTCACGGTCGCCGACTTCGCCGGCGCACGGGAGCACGGAGTGCGGTTCAGCCGCGGGGACGCCGGCCGCGCCGTCCACGTGCTCGGCGAGATCGGCGCGCTGATCGAGGCCGGACGCTTCTCGCTCCCGGTCGCGCGGACCTTCCCGCTCGCCGAGATCGCCGAGGCGCACCGCGCCGGCGAGGAGGGCCGCGTCCGCGGGAAGCTCGTCCTGCTGGTCGGCTGACACGGCCGCGGCGGCCGTGGTTAGGCTCCTTTCACGGTCATTCTTCCTGGGAAAGGGCGGGCGCATGGACGTGCTGGAGCGGCTCCGGGAGATCTGCCTCGGGATGCCGGAGGCGACCGAGAAGCCGTTCGGGGGTCACACATCGCCCTCCTTCCGTGTTCGCGACAAGCTGTTCGTGATGACCAGCGAGGACGGCTCGTCCATGATGTTCAAGGCCGGTACGGGGGTGCAGGAGGCCCTGGTGTCGGAGGACCCGGAGCGGTTCTTCGTCCCGAAGTACGTCGGCGCCAAGGGATGGGTCGGCGCTCGCCTGGACGTCGAGCACGACTGGGAGGAGCTGGCGGAGCTCATCGAGGACAGCTACCGCCTGATCGCCCCCAAGCGTCTCTCGGCCCTGCTGGACTGAACCCCCGCCATCACCCGGGCCACGCAAGCCTCACACACCGCCAGCCGCCGTGGCCAACGGCCGCAGCGCCGGCAAGTGCCGCGCAAGCAACTGCCAGCGGACGCACCGCCAGCCACCGCGGTCTGTGGACGCGCCGCGGGCAGCCGTGGTCGGTGGACGCGGCGCCAGTGGGGGCGAGCAGCAGGTGCGATGCCCACGCCGCCGGCGGGTGCGGCCCGAGTGGCCGTGGTCGGTGGTGTGCCGTCGGTGGGCGTGCGTGGCAGGTTGAGGCCCGCGGTCAGCGGGGGTGGTGGGGGCGGCGGGAGAGGGTCGTCAGGCGGGCGGTGATGCGGTTCATCGTCGCGGCGTCGGGTTTCCAGCCGCGTTGGAGGAGTGCGGTCAGGAGCGCCTCCAGGTAGGGGGCCGGGCGGTAGAGGAAGAGCTTGGTGACGGGGATGATCTGCCAGCCCATCTCCCGGCCGAGCCAGCGGCGGCGGCTCTCGTCGTGGGCGCGGGCGGCTCGGCCGGTGTGGTGGCGCTCGCCGTCGTACTCGATGCCGACGCGGTAGTCCTCGTAACCGAGGTCCACGTAGAGGCAGCGGTCGTGCGGCCCGGCGACGGGGACCTGGGTGCGCGGGCGCGGGAAGCCCGCGTCGCCGACGGCGGTCCGGACCCAGCTCTCCCCGGGGGAGGCCGCGCCGCGGTCGCCGAGACGCAGGAGGTCGCGCAGCCGCCTGTTGCCGTGGTAGCCGGGGAGCGTGCGTGCCATGGCCTTGAGTTCATCGGTGTCGACTCCGTTCCGGAGGAACTGGTCCAGTGCGGCGACCGCCTCGGAGCGCGGCAGCCAGCGCGTGCAGTCGAGGGCCGTCCGGGCGCGGGAGGTGACGCGGATGCCCGCCTCCTCCCGCACGTGGTCGGGTGGAAGGTCCACGTGGTCGGCGACGGGCGGGCCCGTCGCGCACTCGGCCGGTCCGGGAGTGATCAGTTCGACGTCCCAGTCGGTCTCGTTCACGCCCGGTGGGAGGACGTCGATGCCCCAGATCCAGGCGGCGGTGCGGCGGGCGATGACCGCGTCCGGCGGGAGGAGGCCGCTGAGGGCGGCGGCGCGGACGGTGAGCGGGGAGCCGGTGCCGGGGGTGACGTGGACGCCGGGGCCGACGGGGACGGCCGGGCCGCCGGACGTCCGCTTCCAGGTGATGCCGAATCCGTTCATGGTCACCGATGATGCCGACCCCGCAAGCCCCCGGGCAGGGGCTCGGGAAAATGTGGATAACCCTCTGTCGACGCAGGTCAGAGGCGTCTCCTGCCGAGGAGCACCGCGGTGAGGACGGCTCCGCAGAGGGCGACGGCGGCCGCGGTGGCGAAGAGGGCGTCCAGCCCCTCGGTGAACACCCGGTGCCGGCTCAGGACCGCTCCGTACACCGCGATCCCCACCGCGGACCCGACCTGCATGACGGTGTTGTTGACGCCGGACGCCATGCCGAGCCGGGAGCGGTCCGCGACGTCCACGGCGAGGCCGCCGAGGGTGGGCAGCGCGATCCCGCACGCGAGGCCGGCCAGCGCCATGCCCGGCGCCAGATGGGTCCAGGACGAGCCGGGCGTCAGCCCGTGCATGAGCAGGATCGCCAGCGCGAGGAGCGTCAGCGAACCCGTGACGAGCAGGCCCTTGGGAAGGCGGTCCATGACGGCGCCGGCGATCGGACCGGCGACGAGGATGGGGACGACGAGCGGCAGGAAGCACAGGCCGGTCTTGAGCGCGGAGAAGCCGAGCTGGTCCTGGAACCACAGCGAAACGTAGATGAGCAGGGCGAAGACGCTCGCCTGCACGGCGAACGACCCGATCTGCGTGCCGCTGAACGCGCGGTCCCGGAAGAGCGGCAGGTCCAGCATCGGGTCGGCGAGGCGGCACTCCACGGCGAGGAACGCCGCGAGCGACGCCGCCGACGCGCAGAAGACGAGCGCGCTCTCAGCGCTCCCCCAGCCGTGGTCCTGGACGCGCAGCAGCCCGAAGACCAGCAGGGACAGGGAGACGGCGAGGAGGCAGGGCCCGGCGAGGTCGATGCGGCGCCGAACTCGGGGAGTCTCCTCGCGCGGCAGCGCGCGGGCGCCCATCGCCAGGGTGACGGCTCCGACCGGTACGTTCACCAGGAAGACCCAGCGCCAGCCGAGGCCCGAGACGAGCGCGCCGCCGACGACGGGGCCGAGGACGACGGCGAGCCCGGCGGCGGTGCCCCGCACGCCGAACGCGACGCCGCGGGCCTGTCCCGTGTAGCACTGCGCGATGAGCGCGAGCGTGGTCGCGAACATCAGCGCGCCCGCGAGCCCTTGGACGGCCCGCGCCGCGATGAGGGTCGCGGCGGTGGGCGCCAGGCCGCACGCCAGCGACGCCGCGGCGAACAGCGCCACGCCGGCGAGGAAGGAGCGGCGCCGCCCCCAGCGGTCGGCGAACGCTCCGGCGGTGAGCTGGGAGGCGGCCATCGCCATCGTGTACGCGTTCACGACCCATTGCAGGTCGCCGAGGCCGGCGTGCAGGTCGTGGCGCATTCCCGGGACGGCGACGGTCACCACCGTCGCGTCCAGCATGAGCATGAACACGGCGGCGACGATCGCCGCGAGCGGCCACCATCCGCTCTTCCGGTCGTGGTGGCGGGTGATGGCGGGGGCCGGTCTCTGGTCGACCATGAGGCTCCTTCACTAGCAGCGTTAGGCTAAATCTAACACCGCTAGGGCGTACCTAGCACCATTAGAGAAGAAGAGTGTCCGATGGCACGCTCAGGAAGGCGCGGGCCGCGAGCGCGGCGCCGCTGGGACGGGAGCGTCAGAGTGCCGCGTCGGGACGCATCGCGGTGGCGGAGGACGCCGCCCACGCGCCGATGCGGTGGATCAGCTCCGGGGTCGCGGCGACCTCCGCGTGGCCGAACCCGGGTTCGATCCACAGTTCCTTCGGGTCGCGCGCCGCGTCGTACAGCTGCCGCCCGTGCTCGATGGGGAAGAACGCGTCGGAGTCCCCGTGGACGATCAGCAGCGGCGCGGGGGCGATGCGCGCCGCGACCTCGTGCGGCGCCTCCGGGACGGGGTCCCAGCCCTTGGCGGCGATGCGCGTCCCGCGCGCGAGGCGGACGGCGAGCCGTCCGAGGGGCCGCTCGATCACCCAGTGGACGCGGCGCATGGGGACGGTGTCGCGGTAGTACCAGCGGGCGGGCGCGCTGACCGAGACGACCGCGTCGACGGCGCCGTGCAGCGCGGCGTGCCGGATCGCGACGGCGCCGCCCAGCGAGAAGCCCGCGACGACGACGCGCCGGTACCCCCGGACGCGTGCCGCGGTGACCGCGGCCTGCACGTCGAGGACCTCCAGGTCGCCGACCGTGGAGTGCCCGCCGGACCGCCCGTGGCCGCGCAGGTCGAGGGCGAGGACGCCGCCGTACCGGTGGAGCACCGCGCCGATGCGGCGGAGCGCGGGCTGCCGCCAGGAGCAGGTGAAGCCGTGCGCGAGCACGAAGCAGAGGTCGTCGTCCCCGCCGAGGTGTCCTGCGTCGATCCGCACACCGTCGGCGGCCTGGAGCGTCACGGGATCCGGAGTCACCACCCCTCCATGATCGGACATCGCGCTCCGGGCTCCCCTCCCGACCCCCGGGGAGAAGTGGGGCGGGTGGGGCTGAACGTGCAGGTGGGTGGGTAGGTAGCCGGTGTGTCGGGGGCGCTGGTGGAACCACGGGCGCGCGGGTCGGGGCGGCCGGTATGGGCGGCGAAGACCGCGCGCTGCGCCTGACGGCGCGCGACGGGGCGCCGGAGACCGGGGCGAACGGGCCGCGGGCTCCGGAGGGCTTCCGGTCGCGTGCCGCCGGGCGTCCGCCGCGGCGCGCGAACGGTGAGGACGCGCTGCGGTCCATGCTGTCCTCGGCGCGGGCCCATGACCGGGCGGCGGCCTTGCTGGAGGACATGGCGGCCGTCCATCCGGAGGAGGCCGCGGCGCATCTGGAGTCGGCCGAACGGCATCGCCGGTGGGCCGACAACGACCGGGATCTGGCCGACCGGTACGGCCCGCGTCACCAGGATCCGGACGAGCCATGACGGCGGCGGCAGCGCGGCGGGGCGGCAGCACGGCAGGGCGAACCCCTGCCCGGAGCTCCTGACGACGCCCTGTGCGACGATCGGGACAGCGGATCAGGGAGGTCCTCGTGCGCATCGGTGTTTCCCTCGGCGAGCGCGGCGGTCCCGCCGCGCTCGACAAGCTGGCCGACGATGTGCGGCGCGCCGCCGACGACGGTTTCGCCTCGGCGTGGATGTCGAACATCTTCGGCGTGGACGCGCTGACCGCGCTCGCGGTGGCGGGAAGCCGGGTGCCGGGCATCGAGCTGGGGACCGCCGTGGTGCCGACGTACCCCCGGCATCCGGCGGCGCTGGCCCAGCAGGCGCGGACGACGGCGCTCGCCCTCGGCGAGGGGCGGCTGACCCTCGGCATCGGCCTGTCGCACAAGGTCGTCATCGAGGACATGTTCGGGTACGACTTCGGACGTCCCCTGCGGCACATGGGCGAGTACCTGTCGATCCTGCTGCCCCTGCTCGACCACCGGACGGCGTCGTTCACCGGGGAGACCCTGCGCGGCCAGATCGGGCTGACCGTCCCGAACGAGGGCCGGGTCCCCGTGCTGCTGGCGGCGCTCGGCCCCAAGATGCTGCGGCTGGCCGCGGAGCGCGCCGACGGGACCGTCCTGTGGATGACGGGTCCGGCCACCGTCCGCGACCACATCGCGCCGACCATCACCGCCGCGGCCGAGGCGGCGGGACGTCCCGCTCCCCGGATCGTTTGCGTCCTGCCGGTGTGCGTCACGGACGACGCGGAGCGCGCACGCGCGCGGGCGGCGAAGGCGTTCGAGGTGTACGGGACGCTGCCGTCCTACCGCGCGATGATGGACCGGGAGGGCGCCGAAGGCCCCGCCGACCTGGCCGTCATCGGCGACGAGGACGCGGTCGGCGCGCGGGTGGAGGAGCTGGCCGCGGCGGGGGTCACCGACTTCGTGGCGGGCGAGTTCGTTCCGGGCGCAGACCGCGAGCGGACCCGCAATTTCCTGAAGTCGCTCGCCGGCTGACCGGCGCTCGCCTACTGACGGGCGCTCGCCGGCTGACGGCACTCACGTACGAACGGGTCCGCCCCGGCCGCTTGAGCCGCGCTGGCCTCAGGACGAGATGAGCTCGTAGAGGTTGCCGCTGGAGTCGGAGAAGTACAGGCCGCGGGCGCCGAGCGGATGGTCGGTGTCGACGCGCCCGTTGTCGGGGTGGGAGGGCTGGTCGCCGTAGGGGATCTCGCGGGCGTCGAGGCGGTCGACGACCGCGTCGAAGGTGGCGGCGTCGACGTCGAAGGCCAGGTGGTGGCCCTGCGGGAAGGCGACGGTCATGAAGTCGAGGGTGAGCCCGTCGTTGACCTTGATCGGGACGAAGTGGCGGGCGTGCGGGTGGGGGCCGGTGTAGTCCAGGCCCATGACGGCGGCGAAGAAGCGGGCGGCCTCGTCGTTGTCGGCGGCGGTGACGATGGTGTGGTTGAGGGTGATGGTCACGCGGGGCTCCCTTCGGGGGTCGTGTCGGTGAGCGCGCCGTGCAGGAAGACGTCGAGGTACTCCTCCAGCGAGGGCGCCGGGGAGTCGGGGCCGGTGGGCGGGCGGCTCCAGGTGAAGACCAGGCCCATGAACATTCCGGCGGTCTCCTCGACGGAGAGCCGGAGGCGGTCGGCGTCGGGCTCGAAGAGTTCGGCGAGCGCGCCCCGCGTGCGGGCCATGGCGGACGCGCGGTCGATCGCGGCGTCGGCCGCCTCGCCGCCGCCGTGCGAGCCGCGCCCGCGGCGGCCGGTGGCGTGCAGGGCGCCGAGGACCATGCCCATCCGGCCGAGGTAGGCCTGGATCGCCGCGGTGGCCTCGGCGAGCCGCCCGGCCAGCGGCTGGTCGAGCGGGATCTCCTGGAGCTCGGCCAGCACATGGTCGGTGCGCAGCGCCTCCGCCACGCAGGCGTCGAGGAGCTCGTCCTTGTCGGCGAACACCCGGAAGATCGTCGCCTCTCCGATGCCGGCGGCGCGGGCGATCTGGCCGGTGGTGACGGCGGTGCCGTGCTCGGCGACGAGCGGCAGCGCCGTCCGGACGATCATTTCGCGGCGCTGCTCGGGGCTCATCCCGGGGGCGCGCCGCCGGCTCTTGGCCTCCATGCCCGCCACTGTACGGAGTGAGTACTCACTCCGTCAATGTCGAAGTGAGTACTCACTCCGATGCGCGCGCCAAACCGGATAAGGCGGCTGATAACGTTGCACTTCAAGCGCGCCCTGGAGCGAAGTCCGGTGTGAACCCGGCGCTGTCCCGCAACTGTGGTGCCCCTGTCGAAGAGGCCGAGCCAGGTCGCCTCCGTGCGCGCCGACGACTCTCGACCTCGTGGAAGGGCGATCCGTCATGACGGGCCGCGGCTTCCCGGCAGCCAGGAGGCTCCTGTGAGACCCGTGCGCGTCCTCGGCGCGGCCATCGTGACCGCCGCCGTGACGCTCGCCGCCGGTTGCGGCGGCGACGGCAAGACCAAGACGTCGGAGAGCGGCGCCGCGACCGTCACCGTGCAGGCCGGCAACGGCGCGGTGGCCGTTCCCGCCCACCCGAAGCGGATCGTGTCGCTGTCCCCCACGCACACCGAGACCCTGTTCGCCATCGGCGCCGGATCCCAGGTCGTCGCCGTGGACAGCCTCTCGGACTACCCGTCCGGCGCACCGAAGACCCAGCTCTCCGGGTTCAAGCCGAACGCCGAGGCGGTCATCAAGTACCGTCCCGACCTCGTCGTGCTGTCCAATGACATGGACGGCGTCGTCAAGGCGCTGGAGAAGGTCGAGATCCCGGTGCTGCTGGAGCCCGCCGCAGCGAAGCTCGACGACGCCTACGACGAGATCACCGACCTGGGGCTCGCCACCGGGCACGTCGCGGAGGCGAAGAAGGTCACCGACGGGATGCGCGCCGACATCCAGAAGACCGTCGCCGCGACCACCAAGGGCAAGGGCCTCACCTACTACCACGAGCTGGACAACCAGCTCCACACCGTGACGTCCGAGACGTTCGCCGGGCAGGTGTACGGCCTGTTCGGGCTGCGCAACGTCGCGGACGCGGCGGACAAGGCGAGCGGCGGCTACCCGCAGCTGTCCCGCGAGTACCTCGTCAAGAAGGACCCGGACCTGATCTTCCTCGCGGACACCAAGTGCTGCGGCCAGAACGCCGCCGCGCTGGCCAAGCGGCCGGGCTTCCAGGATCTGAAGGCGGTGAAGGACGGCGGCGTGGTGCCGCTGGACGACGACCTCGCCTCCCGCTGGGGTCCGCGCCTGCCGCAGTTCGTGAAGGCGATCGGCGACGCGGTGCAGAAGACGCGTTGACCTCCGCCTCGATGGGCCCCCGCCCGTGACCTCCTCCGAACGCGAGCCGTCCCCGGCCGTCCCCAAGGACGTGCCCGGGGACGTCTCCGCGGACGCGGAAGACGTCCCACGGGACGCGAGAGACGTCTCGACGGACGCGGAAGACGTCCGGGGACAGGGCGAGGACGTCCCGGTACGTGGTCGCCGACGCGCGCGCGGGACGACACCCGCAGCGGAACGACGGCGCCGGGAGAAGGACGCCGGACCGCGCGTGCGAGGGCGGCTGCGGGTGCTGCCGCTGGCCGTGGCGCTGGTCCTGCTGGCCGCGACGTTGCTGGCGGGCCTGGTGGTCGGCGCGGCCGGGCTTCCCGTCACGGGCATCCTCGAGGCGCTGGCCGACAAGATCCCGTTCGTGCACGTCGACAGCGGGTTCAGCGTCGTCGACGAGAACGTGCTGTTCCAGCTGCGGGTGCCGAGGGTGCTGATGGCGGCGCTGGTCGGCGGGATGCTGTCGATGGCCGGCGCCGGGTACCAGGGCGTGTTCCGCAATCCGCTGGCCGATCCGTACCTGCTCGGCGCGGCGGCGGGCGCGGGCGTCGGGGCCACGCTGGTGATCGTCGTGGTGCCGGGCGACCCGGGGTACGGGGTGCCGCTGGCGGCGTTCGCGGGCGCGATCCTCGGCGTGGCGATGGCGTACGCGCTGGGCAGCACGGCGGGGCGCGGGAACCGGGCGGCGACGCTGGTGCTGGCGGGGGTGGCGGTGTCGTCGTTCCTCTCGGCGGTGCAGACGTTCCTGCAGCAGGTGAAGGCGGAGGAGCTGCAGCGGATCTACTCGTGGATCCTCGGCGGGGTCGGCTCCGCGGACTGGCACCAGCTGGCGCTGGTCGCGCCGTACTCGCTGGTCTCGACGGTGGTGCTGCTCGCGCACGGGCGGCTGCTGGACGTGCTGAGCGTGGGCGACGAGGAGGCGGCGTCGCTCGGGCTGTCGGCGGCGCGGGTCCGGTTGACGGTGCTGGTGGCGGCGTCGCTGGCGACGGCGAGCGCGGTGGCGGTGAGCGGGCTGATCGGGTTCGTCGGGATCGTGGTGCCGCACGCGGTGCGGCGGCTGGCGGGCGGCTCGTACCGGGTGGTGCTGCCGCTGTCGCTGCTCGGCGGGGCCGCGTTCCTGGAGCTGGCCGACCTGGTGGCCCGGACGGTGATCGCGCCGGGCGAGCTGCCGCTCGGCGTGGTGACGGCGTTCGTCGGGGGCCCGTTCTTCGTGGCGGTGCTGCGGGCGAGCCGGCGGCAGGTGGAGACGTGACGGTCGCGGTGCGGGGCCTGGACGTGTCGCTGGGCGGCCGTCCGGTGCTGAAGGACGTGTCGCTGGAGGTCGCGGCGGGGTCGTGGACGGCGGTGATCGGGCCGAACGGCGCGGGGAAGTCGACGCTGCTGCGGGCGGTGCTCGGGCTGCTGCCGAGCGCGGGCGAGATCGCGGTGGCGGGCGCGGACCTGGCGGCGATGAAGCCGCGGCAGCGCGCCCGGCTGGTGGCGTACGCGCCGCAGAGCCCGAACCTTCCGGTCGGGATGACGGTGTTCGACTACACGCTGCTGGGGCGGTCCCCCTACATCCCGCATCTGGGCCGCGAGAGCGCGCGCGACCGCGCCATCGCGAGGGAGGTCCTCGACCGCCTCGACCTGGCGGGGCTCGCGGACCGTCCGCTCGACCATCTGTCCGGCGGAGAGCGGCAGCGTGTGGTGCTGGCGCGCGCGCTGGCGCAGCAGACGTCGGTGCTGCTGCTGGACGAGCCGACGACGGCGCTGGACATCGGGCACCAGCAGCAGGTGATGGAGCTGATCGACCAGCTCCGGCTGTCGGACGGGCTGACCGTCGTGACGACGATCCACGACCTCACGCTGGCCGGGCAGTACGCCGACGGCCTGGTGCTGCTGTCGGGCGGCCGGGTCGCGGCGGCGGGAACGCCCGGCGAGGTGCTGACCAGGGCGGCGATCCAGGAGCATTTCGACGCCCGCGTGCACGTCCTTCCGGGGCCGGACGGCCGGCCCCTGCTGTCCCTGGAGCGTCCTTGAACATCGAGCTGGTCTGGCGGGACGAGGACGGCGCGCGGCTCGCCGCGACGGTGTGGCGCGCGGGCGGCGGGTGGCGGGCGGTGTCGTCGGCGATGCTCGGCGGCGGGATCGGGCCGCTGGGCTGGGTGCTGAACGCGCAGGTCCGCGGCCGGTACGCGCGGACGGACCCGGTCGTCCACCTGGCGGAGCTGGCCGCGTCGTTCGGGCTGGAGGGTCCGGGTGTCGGGATGCTGACCGCCGCGTCCGTCGCCCGGACGATGCGGCGCGAGGACGGCGGCGTGGCCGCGTCGGCGACGGTCGGGCTCCGCGTTCCGACGTGGGCGGCGGCGCCGGAGGGGGCGGCCGACCCGGAGCTGGCGCCGCTGCACATCGACGTGCCGCCGCCGTCGCCGGAGCCGGAGCCCGCTCCGGAGCCGTCGGAGCACGGGACGGCGTGGCGACCGGGGACGATCAACATCGTCGTCGCGGTGCCGGTCGCGTTGAGCGATGCCGCGCTGGTGAACGCCGTGGTCACCGCGACGGAGGCCAAGACGCAGGCGCTCCTGGAGGCGGGCTACCCCTGCACGGGCACCGCGTCGGACGCGATCTGCGTGGCGGCCCGGACGTCGGGCGCGGAGGAGCCCTTCGCCGGTCCCCGTTCGGCGTGGGGCGCCCGGGTGGCGCGCGCCGTGCACGCGGCGGTCCGGGCGGGCGCGCTGGACTACACCGAGTACCTGCGGGCGAACCGGCCCTGACCTGCGGGCGGGCCGGGCCCGGCGTACCGGCCGCCCCACCACCCCGGTGCGGTGCGGCGGCCGGTTCAGGGCCAGTGCCGTGTAGTGAAGGGCCTCACCTCCTTTCCGTGGCCGGTACGCCGGCGGATGGTCAGCCGGCGTGGGGAAGGCGGTGGCCGTTGACCGCGAGCGGGTCGGTGCCGTCCAGCGAGGACCCGCCCCGCGCGGCCCCGTTCAGCGGAGTCCCGTTCACCGAGGCCCCGTTCAGCGGAGATCCGTTCAGCGGGGGCAGGGGGTGCAGGCCGGTCGGCGGCTCCCGGTCGGCGGCGGGCCGTCCGTCCGGGCGCGGGTCCGCCGGGCGGGTGAGCGCGTCGACGCGGCGGCGGGCGCGGTCGGCCTCGGCGCGCGCGGCGTCCCGTTCGGCGGTGAGGGTCTGGACGGCGGCGCGCAGCTCCTCGTTGGCGCGCGACAGGTCCCAGTTGCGCTCCTCGGCCTCGCGGGCGCGCGCCTGGATCTGGTCGCGGTCGGCGACGGCCTGCCCGCGCTGGGTCTCGGCGTCGCGGACGGCGGCGCGCAGGTCGTCGGCGGCGCGCCGGGCGGCGGCGGCCTCGATCCGCTGCCCCTCGACGACCGTCTCGGTCTCCGACAGCCGGCCGTGCAGGCCGACGAGCTCGGTCCGGGCGGTCTCCAGCGCGGCGAGCAGCTCGCCCTCGCGGGAGGCGATCCGGTCGCGCTCGCGTTCGGCGGCCAGCTGGGCGGCGACGGCGGCGTCCGCGGCGTCCTTGGCCTCCTGGCCCTCGCGGCGTGCGGCGTCGCGTTCGGCGGCGGCGTGCTCGGCTTCGGCGGCGGCGCGCTCGGCCTCGGCGCGGGCCGCGGCGGCGGCGTCCTCGGCGGCGTCCGCGCGGGCGCGGGCGGTCGCGGTCTCGCGCCAGGCGGCCTCGGCCTGGCGCTGCGAGGCGTCCCGCTCCCGCTGCGCGACCGCGATCTGCCCGGCGGCGTCGGCGCGGGCGTCGGCGACCCGCCGCTCGACGCCGGCGACGCTCAGCTCGGAGACCATCGACCCGGCGAGCCGGTCGGCGACGGCCTCCAGCCGCTCCACCATCTCCCACGTCCAGGCGACCTGGCCGGTCAGGCCGGGCGCCTCGCGCGCGCGCTCGCGGTTCTCGTGCGCGGTCCGCTCGCACGCGCCGCCGTTGTCCTGGCAGTAGCGGACGGTGCGGGCGCCGCGCACCGGCTGCGGTACGGGCCTGCCGCAGCCGGCGCACGGCCAGACCGCGACCGGGTCGCCCAGGCGGGCGATCCCGGCGCGGGGCGCGGTGTCGAGCCCCGTGTCGAGTCCCGCGTCGGGCCCGGTGCCGGCGCCGGCGGGCGGGGACGGCGCGTCCTCCGGCGGGACGCTCTGGGCGGCGTACGCGGGGTCGGTGTAGAAGCCGGGGTCCGTGATCACTGGAAGATCGGTCAACGTCGGGGCGGCAGGGGTCGGGGCGCTGTCGAACGGGGCGACCTTCTGGTCTTCCATGTGCCGTTGTACGCGGCGCGACCCGGGAACGTTCGACGGTCCCGCCGGCGACTTGCGGCGCCCCTCCCCCGGGCGCCGCGCGCGACCGCCTAGCCCGCCTGTTCCCGCAGGTAGGCGTCGCGGACGCGGCTGCGGCTGAGCTTGCCGGACGGGGTGCGCGGCAGCGACGCGCGGAACTCCACCCTGCGCGGGTGCTTGAGCCTGGCGAGCCGGGGCTCGCAGTGGGCGAGCAGCTCGGCGGCGAGGGCGTCGCCCGCGACGGCGCCGTCCGCGGGCTCGACGAGGGCGACGACGCGCTGCCCCCAGTCCTCGTCCGGGACGCCGATGACGGCGACGTCGCCGACGGCGGGATGCTGGAGCAGCACGGACTCGATCTCGGCCGGGTAGATGTTCACGCCGCCGGAGATGACGAGGTCGGTGCGGCGGTCGCTCATGTAGAGCCAGCCGTCCTCGTCGAGGTGGCCGAGGTCGCCGGGGGTGTAGAACTCGCCGCGCATGGTGGAGGCGGTCTTGCCCGGGTCGCGGTGGTACTCGAAGCCGGGCTGGCCGGCGGCGTAGATCAGGCCGGTCTCGCCGGGCGGCAGCTCCGCGCCCTCCGGGTCGAGGATCTTGATCCGCACGCCGTCGACGGCGCGGCCGACCGTGCCGGGATGGGCGAGCCAGTCCTGCGGGGTGGCGACGACGACGGCGCCGCTCTCGGTGGAGCCGTAGTACTCGTAGAGGACGGGCCCCCACCAGTCCATCATCCGCTGCTTGGTCTCGACGGGGATCGGCGCGGCACTGTGGTAGACCTGCCGCAGCGACGACAGGTCGTACCGGGCGCGGACGTCGTCGGGCAGGGCGAGCATGCGGTGGAACATGGTCGGCACCATGAAGGAGTTGGTGACGCCGTGCCGCTGGATCAGCTCCAGGGTCGGCTCGGGCCGGAACCGGGACGCGACGACGACGGCGTGCCCGAGGCTGAGCGCCATCATCGCGTGGACGCAGGGCGCCGAGTGGTAGAGCGGTCCGATCGCGAGGTGCACCTCGTCGCCCGGTTCGAGGCCGAGGTGGGTCATCAGCGTCGTGCGCATGACGTCGAAGAGCAGTTCCGGCGGGACGTCCGGCAGCGGGCGCCGCACGCCCTTGGGGCGCCCGGTGGTCCCGGACGTGTAGAGCATGATGGAGCCCATCCGGCGCTTGGCGGGCGGTGCGGCGCTGCCGGACGCGCACAGCCCGGCCATCGAGCGGTACCCCTCGGCCGGGTCGACGCTGATGCGCAGCTCGGCGGCGATCCCGGCCTCGTCGGCGGCTCCGGACACCACGGACGCGAAGGCGCTCTCGGTCACGACGGCCCTGGCGCCGCAGTCGGCGAGGATGTAGCCGATCTCGGGGGCGGTCAGGTGGCGGCTCACCGGGACGATGTAGAGGCCGGACTGCATCGCCGCCAGGAGGACGGTGAGGAAGTCGGGCCGGTTGCCGAGGACGGTCGCGACGGCGTCGCCGGGCCGCAGGCCGAGCCCGTCCAGGGCGTTCGACAGCCGGTTCACCTCGGCGTGCAGCTCGCCGTAGGAGACGGGGACGCCGGGGGCCAGGATCGCCGGGCGGTCCGGGTCGTTGGTCGCGATCTCGTAGAAGCCGACGCCCTCGACGCCCATACGGCTCTCCTCTGCAGCGGGTGGGATGGCCGGTGAACCTTTCATCCCATATGACCCACCCGTGGGGCGGCGCGTCAAGATTGCGGACCGTCCGGAATCCGGGGCGGCCCGGGGGCGCCGGCGCGTCCCGTCAGGCGGCTTCGAGGGCGGCGCGGGCCATGGTGTGCAGGAGGGCGCCCATCGCGTCGCGGTCGAGGCCGGCGGCGCTGCGCGGGGTGGAGTTCAGCAGGCCGAAGCAGGCGTGGACGGCGGCGCGCGTCCGCCCGTCGGGCAGGCCGGGGCGCAGCCGCCGCAGTACGGCCACCCATTCCTCCACGTAGGCGCGCTGCAGCCGGCGGACCTCGTGCCGCTGCGGCGCGGGGACGTTGTCGAGCTCGCGCTCGTGGACGGTGATGAGCGCGGGGTTGTCGAGCGCGAACGCGATGTGGAAGCGGAGCAGCGCGTCGAGGGCGCGGCCGGGGTCGGGGTCGGCGGCGCGGCGGACGCCCTCGGCGTGCAGCCGCTCGCTGATGTCGACGAGCATCTCGCCGAGGACGGCCTCCTTGCCGCTGAAGTGCCGGTAGAGGGCGGGGCCGGTGAGTCCGACGGCCCGTCCGACGTCGCCGATGGACGCCCCGTGGTAGCCGCGGGAGGCGAACAGTTCGGCCGCGGCGGCGAGGATCTCCGCGCGGCGCGGGTTCACCGCGGCGAGGGGCGGACCGGCGGCCGGGTCGCCGGGCGCCGGGTCGCTGGGCGCCGCGGCCGGGTAGGAGGTCATGGTGGGGAGTCTAGACCAAGCTTGTTAATGAGCATTAACATCTCTAGCATCGGCGTTGTTAACGAGCATTAACAGGGAAGGGGACCATGACCGGACCCGAGATCGGCAGCCGCGCCGACGTGGCCGGCGAGGCGTTCAAGGCGAACACCGCGCACAACGCCGCGCTGGCGGCCGAGCTGCGCGACCGCGTCGACCGGGCCGGGCGCGGCGGTCCCGAGCGGGCCCGCGAGCGGCACGTGGCGCGCGGCAAGCTGCTCCCCCGCGACCGGGTCGACACGCTGCTCGACCCCGGCTCGCCGTTCCTGGAGCTGTCGCCCCTCGCCGCGAACGGCATGTACGGCGACGAGGCGCCGGGCGCCGGGATCATCACCGGCGTCGGCCGGGTGTCCGGCCGCGAGTGCGTGATCGTCGCCAACGACGCCACCGTGAAGGGCGGGACGTACTACCCGATCACGGTCAAGAAGCATCTGCGCGCGCAGGAGGTGGCCCTGCACAACCGCCTCCCCTGCGTCTACCTGGTCGACTCCGGCGGCGCGTTCCTGCCCCGCCAGGACGAGGTGTTCCCCGACCGCGAGCACTTCGGCCGCATCTTCTACAACCAGGCGACCATGTCCGGGCGCGGCATCCCGCAGATCGCCGCGGTCATGGGCTCCTGCACGGCGGGCGGCGCCTACGTCCCGGCGATGAGCGACGAGGCGGTGATCGTCCGCGGCCAGGGCACGATCTTCCTCGGCGGCCCGCCGCTGGTGAAGGCCGCGACCGGCGAGATCGTGACGGCGGAGGAGCTGGGCGGCGGCGAGCTGCACTCCCGCACCTCCGGGGTGACCGACCACCTCGCCGAGGACGACGCGCACGCGCTGCGGATCGTCCGCGACATCGTCGGCACGCTCGGCCCGCGCGAGCCGCGCCCGTGGGACGTGGCGGCGCCGGAGGAGCCGGCGGTCGACCCGTCCGAGCTGTACGGCGTCGTCCCGCCCGATCCGCGCACCCCCTACGACGTGCGCGAGGTGATCGCGCGGATCGTGGACGGCAGCCGGTTCCAGGAGTTCAAGAAGGAGTACGGCACGACGCTGGTCACCGGGTTCGCGCGGATCCACGGGCACCCGGTCGGGATCGTCGCCAACAACGGCATCCTGTTCGGCGAGTCGGCGCAGAAGGGCGCGCACTTCATCGAGCTGTGCGACCGGCGCAGCGTCCCGCTGGTCTTCCTGCAGAACATCACCGGTTTCATGGTCGGCCGCGAGTACGAGGCGGGCGGCATCGCCAAGCACGGCGCGAAGATGGTCACGGCCGTGTCGTGCGCGCGCGTCCCGAAGTTCACGGTCGTCATCGGCGGCTCGTTCGGCGCGGGCAACTACGCGATGTGCGGCCGGGCGTACTCGCCGCGCTTCCTGTGGATGTGGCCGAACGCCCGCATCTCGGTCATGGGCGGGGAGCAGGCCGCGAGCGTGCTCGCGACGGTCCGCCGCGACCAGATGGACGCCCGCGGCGAGGAGTGGCCGGCCGAGGACGAGGAGGCGTTCAAGGCGCCGATCCGCGACCAGTACGAGGCGCAGGGCAACCCGTACTACTCGACGGCCCGGCTGTGGGACGACGGGGTGATCGACCCGCTCGACACCCGCCGCGTCCTCGGCCTCGGGCTGTCCGCCGCCGCCAACGCACCGCTGGAGCCGGTCGGCTACGGCGTCTTCCGGATGTGAGGGGCCCAATGTCTTCCCGGCACGGAGCCACGGCGCCTTCCCGGCGCCGGGCATCGATGTTCGACAGCGTCCTGGTCGCCAACCGGGGCGAGATCGCCGTCCGCGTGTTCCGCACGCTGCGGCGGCTCGGGATCCGGTCGGTGGCCGTCCACACCGGCGCCGACGCGCGCGCCCGGCACGTCCGCGAGGCCGACGAGGCGCTGCGCGTCCCGTCCTACCTGGACATCGACGCGGTCGTCGGCGCCGCCCGCGCGGCGGGCGCGGCGGCCGTCCACCCCGGGTACGGGTTCCTGGCGGAGAACACCGCGTTCGCGCGGGCCTGCGCGGACGCCGGCCTGGTGTTCATCGGGCCGCCCGCCGCCGCGATCGAGGCGATGGGCGACAAGATCCGCGCGAAGCGGACCGTCGCCGCGGCCGGCGTCCCGGTCGTCCCCGGGCGGGACGAGCCGGGCCTGTCGGACGCCGAGCTGGAGGCCGCCGCGCTGGAGGTCGGGCTTCCGGTGCTGCTCAAGCCGTCCGCGGGCGGCGGCGGCAAGGGCATGCGGCTGGTCCGGGACGCGGCGGACCTACCGGACGCGATCGCGTCCGCCCGCCGCGAGGCGCGCGGCTCGTTCGGCGACGACACCCTGCTCGCCGAGCGGTTCGTGGAGAACCCCCGGCACATCGAGATCCAGGTGTTCGCCGACGCGCACGGCAGCGCCGTCCACCTGGGCGAGCGCGAGTGCAGCCTGCAGCGCCGGCACCAGAAGATCGTGGAGGAGGCGCCGTCGCCGCTGCTGGACGAGGCGTCCCGCGCGCGGATGGGCGCCGCCGCCGTCGCCGCCGCGCAGGCGGTCGGCTACGTCGGCGCGGGGACGGTCGAGTACATCGTGTCCGCCGACCGCCCGGACGAGTTCTTCTTCATGGAGATGAACACCCGGCTCCAGGTCGAGCACCCCGTCACCGAGCTGGTCACCGGCCTGGACCTGGTCGAGCTCCAGCTCCGCGTCGCGGCCGGCGATCCGCTGCCGTTCGCGCAGGAGGACGTGCGGCTGGACGGCCACGCGATCGAGGCGCGCGTCTACGCCGAGGACCCGGCGCGCGGCTTCCTGCCGACGGGCGGGACGGTCCTGGCGCTCGACGAGCCGGAGGGCGTCCGCGTCGACTCGGGCCTCGACGTCGGGACGGAGGTCGGCGGGTCCTACGACCCGATGCTGGCGAAGGTGATCGTGCACGGCGGCGACCGCACCGAGGCGCTGCACCGCCTCGACCGGGCGCTCGCCGGGTACACGCTGCTGGGCGTGCCGACGAACGTGGCGTTCCTGCGGGCGCTGCTGAAGCACCCGTCCGTCGCGTCCGGCGACCTCGACACCGGCCTGGTGGAGCGGGCGCTCGACGAGCTGACCTCGGACGGCGGCGCGCCGCCGGAGGTGCTCGCCGCCGCCGCGCTGGACCGGATGCTCGCGCTGGAGCCCGCCGACGGCGACCCGTGGGCGATCCCGGACGGCTGGCGCCCCGGCGCGCACGCCTGGACGCCGTGGATCATCACGCCGTCCGGCGGCGAGCCCGTCGAGGTCCGGGTGCAGGGCCGCGCCGCGGCCGCACGGGTGGCCGTCGGGGACGGCGAGCCGGTGGACGCGTCGCTGACCGGTTCGACCCTCACCTACGGCGGCCGGACGGTCTCGTTCACCGCCGCCCGCGACGGGCGCACGCTCTGGCTCGGGCGCGGCGGGCGCGCGTGGGCGCTGGCCGAGCACGTCAAGGCGGAGGGCGGCGCCGCGGCGGACGCGTCCGGCGACGGCGTCCTGCGCAGCCCGATGCCCGGCACCGTCCTGGCGGTCAAGGTCGGCGAGGGCGACCGGGTGGACGAGGGGCAGCCGCTCGTCGTCGTCGAGGCGATGAAGATGGAGCACACCGTCACCGCGCCGCGCGCCGGCGTCGTGGCGCAGCTGCCGGCCCGCGCGGGCGCCCAGGTCGCCCTGGACGCGGTGCTGGCCGTGATCGAGGAGGCATGATGGCGACACCGCTGCCGGGCCTGCCCGACCGCGTCACGATCTACGAGGTCGGGCCGCGGGACGGGCTGCAGAACGAGAAGGCGGTCGTCCCGGTCGAGGTGAAGTCGGAGTTCGTCACCCGGCTCGCG
Organism: Spirillospora sp. NPDC000708; assembly: GCF_040299565.1. Lineage (NCBI taxonomy): Bacteria > Bacillati > Actinomycetota > Actinomycetes > Streptosporangiales > Thermomonosporaceae > Spirillospora > Spirillospora sp. NPDC000708. The sequence continues at coordinate 28,931 of NZ_JBEPCJ010000053.1, read as the reverse complement.
GGCGCGGGGCTCACCACGATCGAGACGACGAGCTTCGTCCATCCGAAGTGGGTGCCGCAGCTCGCCGACGCCGAGGAGCTGCTCGGCGTGCTCCCCCGGTCCGGCGACGTCCGGTACCCGGTGCTCGTGCCGAACGAGCGGGGCCTGGACCGGGCGCTCGCGAACGGCATCACCGAGATCGCGATCTTCGGGAGCGCCACCGAGACGTTCGCGCGCCGCAACCTCAACCGGACCGTGGACGAGTCGATCGCGATGTTCGCGCCCGTCGTGGAACGCGCGCGCGCCGAGGGGCTGTGGGTGCGCGCCTACGTGTCGATGGCGTGCGGCGACCCGTGGGAGGGCGACGTCCCGATCGAGCAGGTCGTGTCCGTCGCGTCCCGGCTGATGGACCTCGGCTGCTCGCAGCTGAGCATCGGCGACACGATCGGCGTCGGCACGCCCGGCCACGTCACCGCGTTGATCGAGGCGCTGGCCGCGGCGGGCATCGGCACCGACCGGCTCGCCGTGCACTTCCACGACACCTACGGGCAGGCGCTCGCCAACACCCTCGCCGCGCTGCGCGCCGGCGTCACCGTCGTGGACGCGTCGGCGGGCGGCCTCGGCGGCTGCCCGTACGCCGAGAGCGCCACCGGCAACCTGCCCACCGAGGACCTCGTCTGGATGCTGAACGGGCTGGGCGTCGAGACGGGCGTCGACCTCGACGCGCTCGCCGCCACCAGCCGCTGGATGGCCGGGCGGCTCGGCCGTCCGAGCCCGTCCCGCGTCGTCCAGGCCCTGTCACCGAAATCGGAGTAACCCTGATGATCGACTTCAAGCTCAGCGACGAGCAGGAGGAGCTGCGGCGCACCGTCGAGCGGTTCGCGCGCGAGACCGTGGCCCCGGTGATCGGCGACCTGTACGAGCGCGGCGAGTTCCCGTACGACATCGTCGCGGCGATGGGCAAGATGGGGCTGTTCGGGCTGCCGTTCCCCGAGGAGCACGGCGGCATGGGCGGCGACTACTTCGCGCTCTGCCTGGCGCTGGAGGAGCTGGCGCGGGTCGACTCGTCCGTGGCCATCACGCTGGAGGCGGGCGTCTCGCTCGGCGCGATGCCGATCTACCGGTTCGGGTCGGACGAGCAGAAGGCGCGCTGGCTGCCGATGCTGACGTCCGGTGAGAAGCTCGCCGGGTTCGGGCTGACCGAGCCGGGCGGCGGCTCCGACGTCCCGGGCGGGATGCGGACGACGGCCCGGCTGGACGGCGACTCGTGGGTGATCAACGGGTCGAAGGCGTTCATCACCAACTCCGGCACCGACATCACCGCGTTCGTGACCGTCACCGCGTTCACCGGCGACGGCGAGATCTCCACGATCATCGTGCCGAGCGGCACGCCCGGCTTCACGGTCGGCCGCAAGTACTCCAAGGTCGGCTGGTCGTCCTCGGACACCCGCGAGCTGTCGTTCGACGACGTCCGCGTCCCGGCGGAGAACCTCGTCGGCGAGCGCGGCCGGGGCTACGCGCAGTTCCTGCGGATCCTGGACGAGGGCCGGATCGCGATCGCCGCGCTGTCGGTCGGCCTGGCGCAGGGCTGCGTGGACGAGTGCCTGCGCTACGCCGGCGAGCGGGAGGCGTTCGGCAAGGAGATCGGCCGCTACCAGGCGATGCAGTTCAAGATCGCCGACATGGAGGTCCGCGCGCACACGGCCCGCCTCGCGTACTACGCGGCGGCGGCGAAGATGCTGGCCGGGGAGCCGTTCAAGAAGGAGGCGGCGATCGCCAAGCTCGTCGCGTCCAACGCGGCGATGGACAACGCCCGCGACGCCACGCAGGTCTTCGGCGGGTACGGCTTCATGAACGAGTACGCCGTCGGCCGCTTCTACCGCGACGCGAAGATCCTGGAGGTGGGCGAGGGGACGTCCGAGGTCCAGCGCATGCTGATCGCCCGCGCCCTCGGCCTGCCCGCGTCCTGACCGCGTGTGCGGGAGGGGGCGCGGCCCTCTCCCGCGCCCGGGTCACTCGACGAGGCGGTCCAGGACGGCGAACGCCTTCAGGACCGTCTCGCGCTCCTCTTCGGTGCAGTGGTCCTGGAGGGCGCGGCTCAGCCATTCTTCGCGGGCCTGCCGGGAGCCCTCGACCCATTCGCGCCCGGCGTCGCTCGGCGTGACCAGCTGGCGGCGGCCGTCCTCGGGGTCGGGGTCGCGGCGGATGAGACCGCGCTCCTCCAGGACGGCGATCGTGGCGGCCATGGACTGCGGGCGGACCCGCTCGGCCGCGGCGAGCGCGCTCGCGCTGGCCGCGCCGTCCTTGAGCAGCCGGCTCAGCACCGCCGTCTGCGACGGTGTGAGATCGTGGGCTCCGCCGATCTCGCGCAGCCTGCGGCGCAGCCGGCTGAACACGACCCGCACCTCCCGGGCGGCCCGGGCGGCCGAGGGGGAGATGGGCTCGACGCTGTCGCTCATGACCCCAGTGTAATTTATTCAGTCTGAACTGTCCAGTTCAAGCTGATCAAAACGGCTCCGCGGCCGGGCGGCGAGGCCGACCACCGCGGCGGCCGGAGCGGCCACCGCGACCAGCACGGACCCGGTCGCGGTCAGCGTCCCCAGCGTGCCGAAGACCGCCACGCCGAGCGCGGTGCCGGTCTGCCGGGCCGCGTTGAGCGCCCCCTGCCCCGTCGCCGCCAGCCGCAGCGGGACGGCCGCCGACATGTCGGCGATGCACGCCGGGATCGCCAGCGGGCTCCCGGTCCCGATCAGTATCTGGACGGCGAACACCGTCCACAGCGACGCCCCGCCTCCCGCGAGGACGAGCCCGCCCAGCACGTCCATCGCCATCCCCGCGAGCATCACCCGCCGTGCCCCGAACCGGACGACGAGCCGGCCCGTGACCATCGGGACGAACGCCACCGGGACGGTCATCGGCAGGAACGCCAGCCCCGCCCGCAACGCCGTCAGCCCGCGCTCGTCCACCATCCACTGGGTCAGCGTGAACAGCAGGCCGTAGTAGACGAGCTGCGACGCGACCGCGACGACCAGGTCCACGCGGACCCGGCGCAGCGCCATCAGCGCGGGCGGCAGCACCGGCGACGCCGCCCGCCGCTGCGTCGCCGGGAGAACGGCGACGGCCGCGAGCGCGGCGAGCAGCGCCACGGCGGGCGGGACCCGCAGCCAGCCGCTCGTCCCCGCGTCCACCAGCCCGAACGTCAGCGCGGTGAGCCCGGCGACCGACAGCAGCAACCCGGTGCGGTCGATCGGCCGCGCCGTCCCCGACCGGTGCCCGCTCAGCCCGCCCGACGCCGCGAGCGCCAGCACCGCGACCGGGACGTTCACCAGGAACACCAGCCGCCATCCGGCGAGCGACACCAGCGCGCCGCCGAGCACCGGTCCCGCGACGATGCCGAGGCCGGTGATCGAGACGAGCGCGCCGATCCGGCGGGACCGCTCGTCCGGGTCCGGGTAGAGCGCGGCGAGCAGCGCCATCGACGCGGGCACCAGCCCGGCGGCGGGCACGCCGAGCAGCGCCCGGCCCGCGATCAGGAGCCCGGCGCCGGGCGCGGCCGCGCAGAGCAGCGCGACGGCGGCGAACGCGCCGAGCGCCGCCCGGTACACCCGGCGCGGGCCCCACCGGTCGGCGACCGAGCCGGACGCGAGCATCAGTCCGGCGAGCACCACCGTGTAGGCGTCCACCGCCCAGGGCAGTGCCGCCGCGGGCGCGTGCAGGTCGCGCCGCATGTCGGGCAGCGCCACGTTGAGGATCGTCGCGTCCATCGCGATCATGAAGTTGCCGGCCGCGATGCCGGCGAACCGGAGCGGGGCGCCCCGCCGGGCCGGCGGGCTGTCGGGGATCGTCATGGCCACGACCCTCGCCGTCCGGCCGCCCCGCCCGACAGGCCGTGGATCCGATGGGGCCATCGAGAAGTCCGATGGCATAATCCGGACGTGGATTCGCGCTACCTGCGGGCCTTCGTGGCCGTGGCGGAGACCGGGGGCATCTCCTCCGCCGCCGAGCGGCTCGGCTACGCCCAGTCGAGCCTCAGCATCCAGCTGCGCCGGCTGGAGGACGACCTCGGCGTCCGCGTCCTGGCCCGCACCAGCACCGGCACCGCCCTCACCGACGCGGGCCGCCGCCTGCTGCCCTACGCGGTGCAGTCCCTCGAACTGGAGGACCGGATGCGCCGCGCCGCGCGCGACCAGGCCCCGCGGCTGCGCGTCGGCGCCCTGGACTGCCTCGCCGACGAGTGGACGACCGACCTGCTCGCCGCCTTCCAGCACGGCGCCGCCGGCCCGGGCACCGCGCGCGAGGTGGACCTGGCGGTCGGCGACCGCGCGTTCCTCGCCGCCGGGCTAGAGGCCGGCCGTCTCGACCTCGTGTTCGTCTACGACAACGGCGTCCCCGCCACGGGCCCCCACGAGATCGTCGCCGAGGACCGCGTCGTCCTGGTCGCCGCGCCCGAGCACCCCCTCGCCCAGGCGTCGCCGCTGGATCCGGCCGCGCTGATGGCGGCGGAGTTCCTCATCGTCAACCCCGAGTGCACGTCCGAGATGCTGACCCGCCGCTACGGCCGCGCCCTCGGCCCGGGCACCCGCATCGGCATGGCCACCGGCTCCCTCGCCGCGCTGCGCCGGATGGCCGCGCTCGGCCGCGGCGTCGCGCTCGTCCCGGAGACGGCCGTCCGCGCCGAACTCGACGCCGGCGACCTCGTCCGGCTCGATCCCGCCGTCGACGAGGTCACCGGCGTCCACGTCGAGGCCCGGTGGCGTCCCGGTGCCGAGCCCCTGGTCCGCCCCCTGGTCGAGCTGGCCCGGAGGTCCGCCGGCCTGGCGCGCGGCGAGGCCGGTGCGGCTCGGGCGTCTTGACGGCGGGCGTCTTGACGGCGGCGGACCGCCGTCCGACGATTCGATCATGGCGACGGCAGAGGACGGCGCGGCGGCGGACGGGCGGCGCGCCGGGACGGGCCCCGGCGAGATCGCGGACGACGGGTCGGCGGTCGAGTTCTACGCCGCGCTCCCGCCGGACGTCGCGAGCGCCGCGCTCGTCCACACGACGATCCCGGCCGGCACGCCGGTCCTGGAGCTGGGCGCGGGCACCGGGCGGGTCACCCGCCCGCTGGTCGGGTTCGGCCATCCGGTGACGGCGGTGGACGGCTCCGCGGCGATGCTCGCCCGGATCGAGGGCGCGCGGACGGTGTGCTCGCCGATCCAGGATCTGGACCTGCCCGACCGGTTCGGCTGCGTCCTGCTGATGTCGTACCTGGTCAACTACGGCGACCGGGCGGCGCTCCTCGCGGCCTGCCGGCGCCACGTCCGGCCGGACGGCGTGGTCGTCGTCCAGCGCGACACGGGAAGGCACTGGCACGACGACGCGCCCCGGGAGTGGACGCACGACGGCGTCCGCTACCGGGTGGCGCACCTGGAACGGCCCGGCCCCGGAACGGTCGTCGCGACGCTCGAATACCGGATCGGCGAGCGGCGCTGGACGCACACCTTCACCAACCGGCACCTCGGCGACGAGGAGCTTCCCGCCGTGCTGGACGCGGCGGGCCTGCGCCTCGGCCACTTCCTGGACGACGACGGCGCCTGGTTCACCGCCCGCCCCCGCTGACCCGCGGCCCGGCCTGTCGGACCCGTGCGGCACATTGGTCCGCGAAAACGGCGGAGCCGACGCATGCGGGAGGACCGATGGACGAGCGGACGTGGTGGGCCCTGATCGAGGACGCGCGGGCCGAGGCCGGTGCGCACGCCGACGACCGCGACTCCCCCGACGACCCGCTGATCGACCTGGTGGCCGACCGGCTCGCGGAACTGGACGGCCCCGGCATCGTCGCGTTCGACGCCATGCTGACGCGCGTCCTCGACTCGGCGTACCGGCGGCCGCTCTGGAACGCCGCCTACCTCATCGAGGGCGGCTGCGGCGACGACGGATTCATGGACTTCCGCGCCGGGCTCGCGCTGCTGGGACGCGACGTGTTCGCGCGCGCCGTCGACGACCCCGACACGCTGGCCGACGTCCCCACGGTGGTGCGGATGGCCCGGGAGGACGAGGGGTGGATCGGCGCGGAGGGCCTGCACTACGCGGCGCGCAGCACCTACAAGCGCGTCATGGGAGAGACCGAGTCGTTCGACGCGGCGATGGAGTCGGCCGTGCGCTCGATGCGGCGGCCCGAGCGTCCCGCGGGCGAGAACTGGGACGTCGAGGACGACGCCGAGACCCGGCTGCACCTGCCCCGGCTGGCCGCCCTGTTCCTCTGAGCGGTTGTGTCTCCATGAGCTTGACAGCTAATGGCATTAGCCTTAGCTTGTAGCTAACGCCATTAGCCAAGCAGGAGGGCACCAGGCCATGAGCACCGCCACCGTTCCGACCGTCCGCAAGGGTTCCGCCGCGCTCGTGGCCCGCCGCACCGCCTGGGGCGCGAACGCGCTGTTCTGGACCGCGTTCGCCGTCCTCGAAGGCGTCAACCACGGCTGGCTCGCCGCGCTCCTCGCGGTCGCGTTCTTCATCGCGCCCGACCTCACCTTCCTGGCCGGGATCCGGGACGCGCACACCGTCGAGCGCGGGCAGCTCCCGGCACGCGCCGTCCCGTACTACAACGCCGCGCACCGCGCGCTGGTCCCGCTCGCGCTCATCGCGCTCTACACCGTCGCTCCGTTCGCGTGGGCTCCGATCTTCGCCGGGCTCTGCGGCTGGATGGCGCACATCTCGATCGACCGCGCCGTCGGCTACGGCCTGCGCACCAAGGACGGCTTCCAGCGCCACTGACCCCCTCCCCCGACCCGAAGGCGGGCACCGCTACGATCGCGGACGGCGTGAACTGACGCGAGGTGCCCCTCGGGGAGAATCGGGAAGCCGGTGCGAATCCGGCACGGGCCCGCCGCGGTGACCGGGAAGCCGCCGCCCACGCGCGCACGCGCGGCCACTGGCCGTCAGGCCGGGAAGGCGGGCGGTGAGGCGTCGATCCGGGAGTCCGAAGACCGGCCTCGCTCCACCGGCCGCCCGCCCCGGGCGGCCCGACCGCAGCGGGAGCCTGCCCATGAACCTGTACGACGTCATCCACCGCCGCCGCGATGTACGCGCCGAGTTCACCGGCGCGCCGATCCCGGACGGCGTCCTCGACCGCGTCCTCACCGCCGCGCACGCCGCCCCCAGCGTCGGCCTCTCCCAGCCCTGGGACTTCGTGCTGGTCCGCGACCCGGACGTCCGCCGCGCGTTCCACGACCACGTCCGGTCCGAGCGCGACGCGTTCGCCGCCACCCTCACCGGCGACGCCGCCGCCCGCTTCGCCCGCATCAAGATCGACGGGGTGCTCGAATCCACCGTGTCGATCGTGGTGACCTACGACGCCGAGCGCGGCGGCCCCGCCGTCCTCGGCCGGCACGCGATCGCCGACGCCGGCCTGTACTCCGTCTGCCTGGCCGTCCAGAACCTCTGGCTGGCGGCGACGGCGGAGGGACTGGGCGTCGGCTGGGTGTCGTTCTACCGCGAGCCCTACCTGCGCGACCTCCTCGGCATCCCGGCGGGCGTCCGGCCGGTCGCCTGGCTGTGCGTCGGGCCGGTCACGCACCTGGAGGCCGTCCCGGACCTCGAACGGCACGGCTGGCGCCACCGCCGCCCCCTCCACGCGGCCGTCCACCACGACCGCTGGTGAGCACGGCACCCGAATAATCAGGTGCGCCGCCCCGCCCATGGCGTGATCATGCCTGCATGGACCCCGTACGCATCAGGCGCATGTCGCGGGACGACCTCGTCGCGACCGAGCGCGCGGCGGCGGTGACGTTCCTCGAAGGCGACCGCCTCAGCCGGCGGGTGGGCGAACCGGACCCGGAACCGCCGACGGAGGAGCAGTCCCGCCGCCTGATCGACCGCCTGGGCCACTTCCTGTCCGTCGACCCGGACGGCTGCTGGCTCGCCGAAGAGGGCCGGGACGTCGTGGGCTTCGCCGTCTCCCAGAACCGCGAAGGGCTCTGGTACCTGGCGACCTACGGCGTCCTGCCCGGCCGGCAGGGGAAGGGCATCGGCAAGCGCCTGATGGACGCCGTCCTCGCGCACGCCGGCGACCGGCCGGGCCTGTTCTCCTCGACGGTGCATCCGGCGGCGACGCGCCGCTACCGTCTGGCGGGCTTCACCCTGCACCCGCAGATGCGGATGGTCGGCACCGTCGACCGGTCCACGCTGCCAGCCGTCCGCGGACTGCGGGACGGGCGCGCCGACGACCTCGAATGGATGGACCGGCTGGACACCGCCGTCCGCGGCGCGGGCCACGGCCCCGACCACGTCCACATGCTGGAGACGCTGCGGCTGGTCGTCTCCGACGCGCCCGGCCGGCGCGGCTACGTCTACATCGACGAGGGCGCGGGACGTCCCGCGCTGCTGGCCGCCGACCGTCCCGAGACCGCCGAGACCCTGCTGTGGGAGGCGCTCGCCGCCGCGCGCGGGGACACCCTCGTCAACTGCATCACCACCGACAACCACTGGGCGGTGGACGTCGGCCTCGCCGCCCGCCTCGACATCGGCCAGGAGGGCTACATCGCCGTCCGCGGCATGCCCGCCCCCGCCCCCTACCTGGCGAGCGGCCACTACCTGTGACCCGGCCGTCCTGCCGCGAGAAGGGGTGGGACGCTTCCGGGCAATCAAGGACGTGACCCCCCTCCACGCCTCCAGAAGGGTCCCGCATGACCCTTCCTCCAGCGCCACGGGACGAGCCGTGACGGGCGCCCCCTCCGAAACGGGCGCCCCGGCGGAGCCGGAGCCGTCGGACGCCGACGTCATCGCCGCCGCGCGGCGCGACCCCGAACGGTTCGCGGACCTTTTCGACCGGCACTACCGGGACATCCACCGCTACGTGGACCGGCGGCTCGGCGCGGACGCCGCGGACGACATCGCGGCCGAGACGTTCCTGATCGCCTTCCGCCGCCGCGCCGTGTTCGACCCGGCGCACACCTCGGCGCGCCCCTGGCTGTACGGCATCGCGACCCGCCTGATCAGCCGCCACCGCCGCGACGAGCTGCGCCGCTACAAGGCGATGGCCCGGATGCGCACCGCCGACGTCGTCGAGAGCCACGAGAGCAGCGTGACCTCGGCGGTGGACGCCGCGAGCTTCGGCCTGAGCCCGGCCCTGGCGCGCCTGCGGCACGGCGACCGCGACGTCCTGCTCCTCGTGGCGCTGGCCGAACTCAGCTACCCGGAGGTCGCCGAAGCCCTCGGAATCGCCTACGGGACGGTCTGCTCGCGGCTGAGCCGCGCCCGCAAACAGGTCCGCGCCGCATTGCGCGCATCGGGACACGACGAGGAGGACGACCGTGGATGATCTGACCCTCATCAGCCGGATGCACACCGCCGAGCGACCCCCGTCCCCCGAGACCACGCACGCGGCCCGCCGCCGCCTCCTGGCCGAGGCCGCCGCCCCGCGCCGCCGCCTCGCGCGGCTCTTCCAGCCGAAGCGGAGGGCAGCGCTGGTCGCGGCGGCCACCGCATGCGCGCTCGCCGCCGCCTCATGGACGGCTTACCGAGGGGAGACGCGGCCCCTCTACCATCCCGAACCCCTGGCCGACCAGAACGGCCCCGCCTCCACGTTCCTGCTCGCCGCTGCCGACGCCAGCACAAGGCACGCCTCCGACGGGCGCCTGTGGTACGTCCACCGCGTGGTGGGCAAGTCGGTGGTGGTTCCGTCCACCCGTCATCACGGTGCCCACTACACCGTGCAGACCACCAAGGACGCCTACATCCTCAGCGCCAAGTCGGCGAAGGACTTCGGCCCGCTCCCCGGCGGCGAAAGGGAAACGACGACCAGCCTGGGCTGGGACGGCGAGAAGGTCGCGGTCCGGCCCGCAACGCCCGCCGACGGTAAGGCGTGGAGAGCGGACGGGCGCCCCGACGCGGCGCAACTCGGCATCAGGGACCTGGACGACGAGGTCGGCAGCCCGTTCCTGCAGGAGGGCGCCGAACTCGACTTCGGCGTCGACGCTGCGCGCCGGCTCCCCGCCAACCCGTCCAAGCTGCGCGCATGGCTCCTGAACTACGCGACGAAGTTCGACCACCGGCGCCTGCGCGCCCCGGACCTCTACCTCTTCCTGAACGCCCCCTCCCTGCTCGCCGACCGCGCGGTCACCGACCGGGTCCGGATCGCCACGTACCGGATGCTCGCCGGGCTCCGCGACGTCAAGACGATCAACGACACCGACGCCGCCGGACACCCGGGACGAGGCGTCGCGATGAGGCAGACCACCCGCGACTACGGCACGATCGAGTGGCAGTTGCTCATCGACCCCGAGACCGGACGGCTCACCGCCAGCCAGGGCATCGTGGTGACCCCCGGTCCGAAGAACGCGGGCCTGCGGCCCGGCACCCGCCAGTTCTTCGAGATCGTCAAGGCGGCCGAGTGGACCAACGCCCCCCGCGACAGCCTCCTGCCCAAGTGGATCCTCAATCTGAACCGGCCCCCATCGACGAACTGACCTCCTCCGGCCGCCCATGTGGACGGTCGAGCAAGGGAAGGGGGGCGGATGCTTCGCGCATCCGCCCCTAGGTGCCCGCGTCAACGAGTGAGGTCGAGGGGACCGGCCTTGACGTCGGCGAGCAGGGACGCCCACCCGGACGGCGCGACCGCCAGCACCGCCCCGTCCGGATCCTTAGAGTCCCGCACCGCCACCCATCGCTCCCCTGTCGCTGCCGCTCCCAAGAGCCGCACTTGGAGATCTCGCGCAGTTCGTGATCAGCCCCGAGCCGGGCGAGCCGCCAGACGGTCCGAGCCCGAGCACGACGATGCCACTGCCAACGCCGATGCGGCCTTATCGATCATTGATGCGGCGGGAGTCATTAAGCTGACACCGGTGACCACCGAACGCCCGGATGTGCCGCTGATCGCCGACGAACGTGCCCTGCTCCGCGCCAACCTCGACTACCACCGCGCCACCCTCGCATGGAAATGCGACGACCTGAGCGACGACGACCTGCGCGTGCAAGCGTCGAAACCCTCAGCGCTCTCGCTGCTCGGGCTGGTCCGTCACATGGCCGAGGTCGAACGCACCTGGTTCCGCAAAACCGTGAACGGCGAGCGCCACCTGCCCAACGTCTGGTCCCACGCCGACGACTACCAGACCGCCTACGACCCGACCAGCTGCACCCGCGACGAAGCCTTCACCGCCTGGCGAACCGAAGTCGAACACTCCCGCCGCATCGAGCACGCCGCCCCGTCTCTGGATCTGGTCGTCCACCAGCCCCGCTGGAACGAGAACGTCTCGCTCCGCTTCGTCATGCTGCACATGATCCACGAGTACGCACGACACAACGGCCACGCCGACCTCATCCGCGAAGCCATTGACGGCACCGTAGGCGCTTGAGGCCCTCCCCCGCTGTCACACCATCTCGCCGTTCGCGTGAGAGCGGCTCTTCGTGACGGCCGTGCGTGCTAGCGGTGGTACTACGGCGGGGTTGGATGTTCTTGTACGGGTGTGGACGTACGGGAGGCCGCGGGGGCCGGTCAGGGACCCTGTACCGACAAGGCCTACTCCAGCCGGCACTCCGCGCCCATCTCCGCCGGCGGGGCATCAAGGCGATCGCCTCCAGCAAGATCGCGCTTCGCGACCTCACCCAAGATCCCGCCGGACACGACCCGGGTGCCCGCGTCAGCGAGCTAGGTCGAGGGAACCGGCTTTGACGTCGGCGAGCAGGGACGCCCACCCGGACGGCGCGACGGCCAGCACCGCCCCGTCCGGATCCTTGGAGTCCCGCACCGCCACCCGGCGCTCCCCCGCCGCCACCTCAACGCACTGCCCGCTGCCACCTTCACTGTGGCTGCTCTTCCGCCAGGCAGGGGCGGCCTCGACACACTCTTGGCCTTCACCCCCGCTGTGGCTGCTCTTACGCCGCGCAGAGGCGACCTCGACGCACGACGAACCTTCGCTCCCACTGCGCCTGCTCTTGCGCCACGAAGAGAAGACGAACTCCTGACTGGTCATGACTCTGACACTATCCGCTCGATGAACTCTCGGGATGCAGACGGGGACAAGGCTCTTGCTCTTTGGTGATCGAAGACGACATCGTAACGACGTATCTCGACCGGATCTTCCAAATACCAGCCTGTCGTCAGATTCTCAACCAGCACTACCGAGAGCTCGCTCGTCACCAAGGTAGTGAAAGAACCGTTGAGCCCAGGGTGGCCACCTACCTCAAACGGGAGAACCTGGAAGGTCACGTTCGGCAACAGAGACAACTCCACAAGCCTCCTGAGCTGGGCTTTCATCACCCGAGACCCACCGAACTGCTGCCTCAACACAGCCTCACTTGCTATCACCCACAGATGGGGCGGCTTCGGTCCGAACAGCACCTGCTGGCGGCGCATGCGCACCTCCACGAGACCATCCACGGCGGGAGGCGTGCCCAGCGAGATTCCAGACCCAATGACCTCCCGAGCGTATTCCTCAGTCTGCATAAGGCCAGGGACAAGGTGGAGTTCATGGCTCTTTATCGATGAAGCTTCAGCCTCCAACGAGATGTAGTCGAGTGCCGCGGGAGCCAGTTTGCCTTCATGACGGAGCCACCAGCCCTTCTTGCCGGAGTCTCGGGCGAGATCGAAGAGGTACTGGCGCTCGTCAGGGTCGCTGATCTCGTAGCGGTCGAGCATGTGCTCTAGGGAGGGGCGACGGATGCCGCGTTTGCCGGTTTCGAGCTTGCTCAGCGAGGACGGGGTGCGGTTGAGCAGGCGGGCGGCCTTCTGGAGGGTGAGCCCTCGTTCCTCGCGGATGGCGCGAAGGCGCTGGCCGAGCTTGCGGCTTCGCATGGTCGGGCGCTGCGCGTTCTCCATGGAGTAATCATGCCTTGACTTTGCGTGACGCTGAAGGTTTCCAACGAAGGCGGCAACAGTGCCTCGGTCAAAAGTGACTGAGTCACTGTTGCCCGAGGACCTGCGGACGAGGACGGCGAACGCATCGTTCGGCGGCGGACGTCCGGCTCATTCTTTTCGGCGACAGCGATGCGAAGGGAGTGGGCGATGACTGCGCCGACCATGAGGTTCGACGCGCTTCTGTTGCCGGGGATGGACCGGGCGGTGGGGCACGCGCGGCGCTGGCTGCGCGACGTGCTGGGCCTGGAGCATCCGTGCCTGGACGACGCGGCGCTCTGCATGAGCGAGCTGCTGACGAACGCGCTGCGCTACACCGAGTCGGGACGGGACGGCCAGATCCGCGTGGAGGTGACCTACTCGGCGCGGACCGTCCGGATGGAGGTGATCGACGACGGGCGGGCGGCGACCGTCCCGCACGTCGCCGAGGCGGCCGAGCTGGACGTCACCGGCCGCGGCCTGCTGATCGTCGCGTCCCTCGCGAAAGCGTGGGGCATGGAACGGCGCGCCGAGGGCCACGCCGTCTGGTTCGAGCTCCAGTAGCCGCGGATCACGGCGCCGCCGGCGTGGCGTCGGTCAGCGGCTTCGGCGGATAGGCGCGGAGCACGAGGGACGTGGTGACGGGGCCGTACCGGGCCAGCGCGTCGACGACTTCTTCGAGCCGTCCGGCCTGCGGGCAGTGGACGTCGAAGATGAGGCAGTCTTCCCCGGTGACCCTGAGGACGGAGGTGATCTCGGAAGTCCGGGAGGCGAAGTCCAGGGCGGGTGAGAGCCGGGCGTGCGTGGTGCGCAGCCGGACGACCGCGTGGATGTTCAGCCCGAGGGCTTCCGGGTCGACCAGGGCCCGGTAGCCGGTGATGACGCCGCTCTTCTCCAGCCGCTGGATGCGGGCGCTGGCCGCGGGCTGCGAGAGCCCGACGCGGCGTCCCACCTCCGCGCCGGTCAGCCGGCCTTCGGCCTGGAGCAGGGCGAGGATGTCACGGTCTATCCGGTCGAGTGATTCCATTGTCGTCCGCACCATCTTCTTTGAGATCACTTGCAACACGGCCGCCGCCCCGATGCATCCACCAGAATCCGCGTCGAGCGCCCTCATGATCGCAAGGGGCGACGAGTGAAACGGTGGTGGGCAGTGACCGCGTACATCATCATCCCGGGCATCGACGGCTCGGACGGCCGGCACTGGCAGACCTTGTGGGAGCGGGAGTGGGGCGCCTCGGCGGTGAGGATCTCCCCCGCCTCATGGTCCGCCCCCGACCTGGACGACTGGGTCGGCGCTGTGCAGAAGGCCTACGACAACGCCTCGCGGCAGGACGGCCAGGTCGTGCTGGTAGCCCACAGCCTGGGCTGCTGGGCGGCGTCCGCCTGGCTGCTCAAGAATCCCTCAAGCCCGGTAGGCGGCGCGTTCCTGGTCGCGCCGCCCGACCCAGCCGGGTCGGCGTTCCCACGCCAGGCGGCCTCGACGTTCACCGACGTGTCGGCGCAGTCATTGCCATGCCCGGCCCTGGTGGTGGGCAGCGCCGACGACCCGTACTGCACTCCCGAGACGGCCGCCGCTTTCGCGGCGCGCTGGGAGGCACGATTCCATCTGGTGGGCGCATACGGACACATCAACTCCACCAGCGACCTGGGCTCCTGGCAGCACGGCCGCGAACTCCTGAACTCGCTGCCCCAGCACTGATCGCCCACCACAGGTCGCGGTGCTGTCAGGGCTGGACGGCCTCCCCCAGGCGGTTCGCCATCGTCGTCTCCACGGACGGCCACTCGGCGGCGATCACCGAGAACACGGCTGTGTCGCGCAACTCGCCTTCCTCACCGGCCACCCACGACTCCGAGTAACTGCGCAGGACGCCCTCGAACTGCGCGCCGAGCCGCTCGATCGCCCGCCGCGACCGCTCGTTCCGCGCATCCGTCTTCAACTCCACGCGGGCCACGCCCAGCGTCTCGAACGCGTAGCCGAACAGGAGCTTCTTCGCCTCGACGTTGATGCCGGTGCCCTGCGCGGACGCGGCCAGCCACGTCCACCCGATCTCGACCGCGCGCAACCGGTCCCGGCCGGGCCACGGCTGCGGATGCAACAGCGCGGTGTGCCCGACCGCCCTCCCATCCGCCACTCTGACCTGCGCGAAGGCCATGAGTTCAGGACGGTCGAGCTTGTCGGAGACGTACGCCTCCATGCCGGCCGCGGAGGGCACCGGAGTGAACCCGTACGACGACCTGTTCTCCTCGGCGGCCTCCGCGAGCTCGGACACATGCCGCATCGACAGCGGCTTCAGCCGTACCACCGTCCCGTCCAGCACCGGCACGCGCGCGGGAAAGCCGCTCGCCGTCACCTCGCGACGGTCCCCGCCAGCCGGTTCGTCATGGCCGTCTTCACCGACGGCCACTCCGACTCGACCACCGAGAACATCGCCGAGTCGCGCAGCGTGCCCTCCTCGCCCGGCGCCCACGACGGCGACCAGCTCCGCAGGACGCCCTCGAAGTGCACGCCGAGCCGCTCGATCGCCCGCCGCGACCGCTCGTTCCGCGCATCCGTCTTGAGATCGACGCGCGCCACGCCCAGCGTCTCGAAGGCGTAGGTGAACAGCAGCTTCTTCGCCTCGACGTTGATGCCGGTGCCCTGCGCGGACGCCGCCAGCCACGTCCAGCCGACCTCGATCGCGCACAGCCGGTCCGTGCCGGGCCACGTCCGCGGATCCCAGAGGCCGGTGTGCCCGACCGCCTTCCCGTCCGCGAGCCTGACCTGCGCGAACGGCGTCAGCCCGGGCCGCGCGAGCTGCCCGGCGACATAGGACTCCATGTCCGCCGCCCCGGGCACGAGCGTGAACCCGTACGACGACCGGTTCTCCTCGGCGGCCTCCGCCAGCTGCGGCACATGCTCCAACGACAGCGGCTCCAGCCGGACGAGCGTCCCGGCCAGCACAGGAACATCAAGGCGTACGCCCATGAGCTTCTCCTCATCGCTCCTGGCATTGGCACCTTGCCGCGAAGGCAGGTTGCCGGACCGTCCCAGGGCCAGGTCCCTCAGGTCCTCTAGATGATCACAACGCCCAGATCCTGCCCCGCACCACCACCACCCGTCAACACGCTTCCGGGCGCCTCGCCTCCCCGCCCCCACCGACGGACATCCCGTCACCGGTACACCGATGCGTTCTCGATTGAGATTCTCACCTCAAGGTCTAACCGTCGACATAAAAGTGTCCCGGTGGTCATTGCACGGGAGGCGCTACGCGCTACTATCCCGTCGTCTCCTCCGGTTCGCCGCCCTCAACTCGACGCCCACACCATTGGTCTTGGTTTATTGCCAACTGTCCGATTTTACAGTAGTTAGACAGCTGATCAATGTCCGAAATGCTGGAGCAAACTCCCGCGAAACCGGCGTCCAGGTCGCTAACCTCTAGCCGACCGCGGACCCCCGCGTCATGGTCGCGACGAAGGGACCAGGACATGCCCGCATCGACGGATGAGAACAACGGAAGTGCCGGCGGGCCCGCGTCAGGCGCACCCGATCCGGCTTGGCGCAAGGGCTCACATTGCCCGGGAACCACGGAGTGCACGGGAGAGACGAACTGCGTCGAGGTGAGCCGGCTTTCTTCTGAGCTGATCGGGCTGCGGGACTCCGCACGGCCGGAGGTGGTCCTGCCCCTCTCTCGCCAGCGGTTCTCAGCGCTGCTCCAAAAGATCATCGACCGTACCGGCCATTGACCGCCGTGGACGTCCCGGGGCAGGTCGGCAGGGTCAGCGAGGCCCCCACTCCTCGGCCGCCCGCGCTATCCGGCGCCGGGACTCCTCCGCGGAGAGCGAGACCGACCTGAGCGCGTCCCAGCACAATCGGTACGTGTGCGTGGCCCCGTCGTCCTGAAGTACCGCCATGGTCACCAGATTGTCCAAGTAGACGACATCCGGAAAGACGACATCGTAGGCGGGGGCGAACTCGAGAAGCGTGAAGGTGTCCGAGAAAATCGGTTCCCGGTCGACATCCAGCGGCAGCACGTGGACGTGCACGTTCGACAACTCGGCAAGGTCGAGAAGATCGATCATCTGCCTTTGCATGATGTCGCGGCCACCGATGTCGCGCAACAGCACGGACTCATCTATAACGGCAGAGAGGGTCAGCGGATTCTCGCGGCGCAATATCTCCTGCCGTCGCATACGCAGATCCAGCCGGCGTTCGACCTGCCGCGGCGTGGAAACAGCGATGATCCGGCCGCTGTCCAATATCCGGTGGGCGTACTCTCTGTTCTGCAGGAGGCCAGGAATGGCGTACGTCCCGAAGGTCAGGGCAGTATGCGCCTCGTCCTCCAGCGCGACATAGGTACCGAACTCACCGGACAGGACGTCCCGGTACTCGGCCCACCAGCCCTGCTCCGTGGCGGCCTGCGCGAGGGCCAGCACCTCCCCTTTGTGGCCCTCGTCCACCCGGTACAGCTCCAGCAGCAGCCGAACGTCCGAGACCCGCACGCCGATCCGGGCGTTCTCGATCCGGCTCAGCTTGGAGGCCGACCAGTCGAGCCGATCCGCGATCTCCTCGACCGTCCGGCCGAGTCGCTCCCGCAACCTCCGCAACTCGATGCCGAGGCGGCGACGGCGGACGGTCGGGGCTGCGGCCACCCTGCCTCCCGGCGAATCGGTTCGGCCTTCCGGCCCGGGCCGATCTGCAAGTTGCAGGGCAACGATAACCGCGCGCTCCCTAAATCACCAGACCTCGCGGAAAAGCGGTTCCCCACCTTTGACATCATTCTGTCTCACTGGAAGTCGTCAACCTTGCCAGACGGATACAGAGGCGATCCACGGGCCATGCATGTCGCCGTGCACCTTGCACGGCTTCGAGAACCGGTTGCAGACTATTGCCGGAGGATCTAACAGCAGAGCGAAATTGGGGGCGCTCAGGTGAGCGGCAACCCGGTGCACAGAAGCATTCTGGCCGTCGACCTGGAGAACTCGACGGGGGTGCTCCGCACGAACCCGATCAAGGAGGAACTGCGGAGCCAGATCTACGGCCAGGTGAAGCGGGCCATGGCGTCCGCGGGCATCGACGAGCGTTGGTGCGACCCGTTCGAGGACCGCGGAGACGGCGTCCTCGCCCTGTTCCATCCGGTCGACGAGCTGCCGAAGACCCGGCTGCTCTCCCGCCTCGTCCCGACCCTCGCCCGGCAGCTGGCCGACTACAACGAGTCGATTTCGGCGGCAGACCGGCCGAGCAGGTGCATGCGCCTGCGAGCCGTCGTGCACGCGGGCGAGATCCACCGGGACGAGAACGGGCCGTTCGGCGAGGCCATCGACCTGGCCTGCCGATTACTGGACGCGCCGAGACTGAAGAAATGCCTGCGGTCGAGCACTTCACCGCTCGTCCTCGCGGTCTCCGAGGACATCTACTGGGGAATCGTCAAGCATGGATACGACGGGATATGCCCCGCGGCGTACCGCCCCGACCTGAGGGTCTCGGTCGCCTCGCGGCGGCGCCAGGGATTCGTCCATGTGCCGCAAGAGGCTTCGGGAACGCCCGAGGACCGGACAATGGCGGTCGCGTGAGACGGCGTTCTCGCCATAATGGCTCAGCCAGTTGAAGCGGAGGTGCCATGTCGGTCGAGGTGGCCGCGTTGCGGGTGGGGGCGTCGGTGGCGCGGCTGGCCGTCGGGCGATGGCTCGCCGGACGCTCCACCAGGGACGCCGCCGGCAAGGACCTCACCGAACTGATCAGGACCGGGTTCCCGGACGAGATCAAGCGGCGGCGCGTCCAGCGGCAGTTCGAGGGCATCGCCGACGCGGTGGCGGAGCGGCTCCTGACGTTCGCGGGCACCGAATTCGGCGGCCTCACCGACGGCGACCGCGACGCCGCGCTGTTCGAGGTCGTCCGGACGCTCGACAACGCCGACCTCTCGGACGACGCCCTCTTCGCGGCGGACGCCGACCCGGTGAAGCTCGCGCGGAGCCTGCGGTCGCGGCTTCCCGCGCGGCGTGCCGAGTTCGAGTTGGGCGAGGTCGGCGCCCACCTTTACGAAGTAATACTCGACGAGTGCTGCGACTGCCTGGCGCGCATCGTCATCCACCTGCCGGAGTTCGCGCCACGCGCGTCGGCCGAGATGCTCGGACGGCTCAGCGGGCTCGCCGACCAGGTCGGAGCCGTCCTCGCCCGGCTTCCGGCACGCACCCTCACCGCCCCCGAAGGCGAGGCGGACGACGAGGAGTTCACGCGCCGCTACCTCGCCTCCATCAGTGAATCCCTCGACACGCTGGAACTGTTCGGCGTCCGCTTCGAGCGGCTCACGCGCCCGCAGACCACGCTCAGCGTCGCCTACATCAGCCTGAACGTCTCCGACGAGAGCGCGCGCAGCCTGCACCGGGCGCCGCAGGCCGTACCCCTCAGCGAATGGCGCGACCAGGTGCGCACGGGCGCCGTCCGCGTCGAGGCCGCGTTGGGCGACCACCGGCTGATGTTGCTGCGCGGCGAAGCGGGCGGCGGCAAAAGCACTCTGCTGCGGTGGCTCGCCATCACGGCGGCGCGCGGATCCTTCACCGGCCCGCTCAGCGAATGGAACGGCTCCGTCCCGTTCCTCATCAAGCTGCGCAGCCATGCGGGCGGCGCGCTGCCGCGTCCGGAAGAGTTCCTCGACGACGTCGCCGGCAACCTCGCCGGGATCATGCCGCGCGGCTGGGTGCACCGGCGGCTGCTGTCCGGCCGTGCCCTGCTCCTCGTGGACGGCGTCG
The DNA here is from genome assembly GCF_040299565.1 of Spirillospora sp. NPDC000708. Lineage (NCBI taxonomy): Bacteria > Bacillati > Actinomycetota > Actinomycetes > Streptosporangiales > Thermomonosporaceae > Spirillospora > Spirillospora sp. NPDC000708. The sequence goes on along the minus strand of NZ_JBEPCJ010000053.1, from coordinate 9,418 downwards.
ACGAGGTGACGAGCGGCCAGCGGCAGGCCGTCCGGCAATGGCTGAAAGGACTCGTCACCGAGTTCCCCGGCATCCGCGTCATCGTGACGTCGCGCCCGGCCGCCGCCGCTTCAGACTGGCTCCGCGCCGAAGGCTTCGCGACCGCCTTCCTAGAGCAGCTCACCCCGGCGGACGTGCGGACGCTCGTCCAGCACTGGCACAACGCCGTCCGCGACTGCGCCGACATCCCGTGCACGCCGGAGCGCCTGCCGTCCTACGAGGCCCGCCTGCTCGCACGCCTCGAAGCAGCCCCCCACCTGCGGACACTCGCGTCCAGCCCACTGCTCGCCGCGATGCTCTGCGCGCTCAACCTCGACCGCGAGGCGCTCCCCCGCAACCGCATGGGCCTCTACACGGCCGCACTCGACATGCTGCTGGAGACACGGGACACCAAACGAGGCATCCCGAGCGTCCTCGAACGCGACCAGAAGATCCGGATCCTCCAGGACATCGCCTGGCACCTCTCGACCAGCGCCCGTGTCGAGTTGCCGAAGCCGATGGTCGAACGCCTGGTCGCGGACCGGCTCGCCTCGATGCCGCAGGTCCGCGTCCCGGCGGAGAAGGTTCTGGACGAACTGCTCCAGCGCAGCGGCGTCCTGCGCGAGCCCGTGCCCGGACGCATCGACTTCGTCCACCGGACCGTCCAGGAGTACCTCGCCGCCAAGCAGGCCGCCGACCTCGGCGACATGGACCTGCTCGTCCAGAACGCCCACCGCGACACCTGGCGCGAGACCGTCATCATGGCCGCCGGCCACGCCAACGAGCCCCTACGCCGCGAACTCCTTACCGGAATCCTCGCCCGCGCGCACACGGAGAAGCGGCGTGCCCGCGCCCTGAAGCTGGTGGCGGTCGCCTGCCTGGAGACGCTCCCGTCCGTCCCCGACGACCTGCGCGACGACCTCGACCGCTGCCTGGACGACCTCATCCCGCCCCGCGACGAAGCCTCCGCCCGCTCCCTCGCGACGGCCGGCGAACCCGTCCTCCACCGCCTCCCCCAAACCCTGGACGGCCTGTCGACCGCGGCCGCAACCGCGACGGTCCAGACGGCCTGGCTGGTCAACGGGCCGGGCGCGCTGGATGTGCTCGCACGCTACGCCTCCGACACCCGCTCGCGCGTGCAGTTGCAGGTGGCGAAGGCATGGGAGTACTTCGACGCCGAGGAGTTCGCCGTCCGTGTGCTCGGGCGGTTCCCCACCGGCGGGCAGCTCTCCGTCTCCCGCCCCCAGCAGTTGAACGTCCTGGACAAGGTGCCGCCGCTGGCGAACCTTGTGGTCAATCGGCCGCTCGTTGGTGACTTCGGTTTCCTCGCCCGGCACGCAGACACGCTGGTGAGGCTGGTCCTGCGGGCATACGACACGAGGAAGCTGAGGTCGCTGCCGGCACTACCGGTGCTGCGTTACCTAACTCTGGCTTCCTCCCTCACCGACCTCGCCGTGCTCCGGAACTTGCCACAACTGACCTCGCTCTCGCTCGGTATGTGCGAAGGCGTCTCCGACTACTCTCCGCTGCGGAGGCAGCGTGAGTTGACCAGTCTCAATCTGTACGGCGCCTCCAAACTCACGAGCATCGACGCGCTCCCTCCGTTGGGGGCGCTGCGCACACTGGGCGTGAGCGACTCCAATCTCACCGAGGGCCTTGATGGAATCCGCGCCGCCGCCCCCAATCTCGGACGCTTCTACGCGGAACGATGCAGATGGGTGACCGGCCTCAGGCCACTCGCAGGCATGCCGCTCATCGACTTAAGCCTCGTCGGCTGCCATCAAGCGAGCGACTTCGACACCCTTGCTTCGCTCACCAGGCTCGAGCATTTGAGCCTGGACGAGACCGGGATCAACGATCTTGAGCCGCTGAGATCGCTGTCGAGACTCAGGACGCTCTGGCTCTGGCGTTGCGAACTCATAGACGACCTCCGCCCGCTCGCATCGCTGCCTGCCCTGCGGGTCGTTCGCCTCGAAAATGCCGCGCCGGGGCTGGATCTGTCGCCGCTGGCGGGGAACCGGAAGCTGACGGTCTACATCGCCGCGGGGCAGGACGTGCGGGGTGCCGAGGCGTTGGGGCGGCGGTTGAAGGTCTCCTGAGCCGCCTGGTCCGCTTCCCTCGGCGACCGCCGCGTCAGCGCATGTGCGCGGCGGGCCGGGGCGGCGGGCGGCGCCATCGCGGTGCGGGTGGGGCTGGGTGGGTGGTTACGGAAAGTTGTCGGGAAATTTCGGCATACGGGCGATGAGTTCTTCGTAGAGCGCTGGTCTGCCTGTGCGTCCGCTTCGGAACGCTCTGCAGGGAGGGGGAGACCTCGATGTCGGATGCGTCACACTGTGTTGACCTCGAGTGCGGTCGAGGTCGGACGCTGGACGCCGGGGAGCAGCGCAGACCCCGGTCAGACTGTCGGACCCTCCTGGAATAGTCCCGAAGGCCGCGAAGTTTACTCGTTCGCGAAAGTGTCAGTCTCTGCAGTATTTTGCTGCGGTATCCCCGAGAACGTTCCCCGGTCCTTGCGTGCCCGCGTGCACGGGCCCTGACGATTGGAAGAGAGTTGACCGCTCCCGCGTCTTCGCAGACGGCGGACGGCCCGCTGGAGGACTCGGCCCCTGGCGGCGGGCTGGACCGCGGCGTGCTCGCGGTGGCCATGTGCGTCGTCCTCGGCGCGATCATGTCCATCCTCGACGTCACGGTCGTCAACGTCGCGATCAATGACCTGACCAAGGAGTTCGACGCCCCGCTGGCGACCATCCAGTGGGTCGCGACCGGATACACCCTCGCGCTGGCCACGGTGATCCCGATCACCGGCTGGGCGGCGGCCCGGTTCGGCACCAAGCGGCTCTACATGATCTCGATCGCGCTGTTCGTGATCGGCTCGATGCTGGCCGGGCTGGCCTGGTCGGCGACCTCGCTGATCGTGTTCCGGGTGCTGCAGGGCCTCGGCGGCGGCATGATCATGCCCGCCGGCATGACGATCCTGACGCAGGCCGCCGGCCCGAAGCGGGTCGGCCAGGTGATGAGCGTCGTCGGCATCCCGATGCTGCTCGGCCCGATCCTCGGCCCCATCCTCGGCGGCTGGCTGGTCGACGACGTGTCGTGGCGGTGGATCTTCTTCATCAACCTGCCGATCGGCATCGTCGCGCTGTTCATGTCCGCGCGGATCCTGAAGAAGGACGAGCCGCAGCGGGCCGAGCGCCTCGACATCCTGGGCCTGATCCTGCTGTCCCCCGGCCTCGCCTCCCTGATCTACGGCCTGGCCAAGGGCGCCGAGCTGAAGGACTTCACCAAGCCGGACGGGCTGATCCCCACGGTGGTCGGCGCCGTCCTGGTGATCGCGTTCGTGTTCCGGGCGCTGAACGCCAAGAGCCCGCTGATCGACCTGCGGCTGCTCAAGCGCCGCTCGGTGGTCGCCGCGTCCGGCACGATGGTGCTGTTCATGGCGGCGTTCATGGGCGCGATGCTGCTGCTGCCGCTGTACTACCAGACGGTGCGCGGGCAGGGCGCCCTGCACTCCGGCCTGCTGCTGGCCCCGCAGGGCCTCGGCGCCATGGTCACCATGCCGATCGGCGGCAAGCTGACCGACCGGATCGGCCCCGGCCGCGTGGTCCTGGTCGGCCTGGTCGTGGTGGTGCTGTCGGTGGCGGGCTTCGCCGCGATCCTGGAGGCCGACACGTCCTTCTGGGCGCTCGGCGCGGTGCTGTTCGTCATGGGCCTCGGCATGGGCATGACGATGATGCCGACCATGGCTGCGGCCATCCAGACCCTTGAGCACGACGAGGTGCCGCGGGCCAGCACGATGCTGAACATCATCCAGCAGGTGTCGACGTCCCTCGGCACCGCGCTGATCTCGGTGCTGCTGGCCAACAAGCTGGCGTCCAACCTCAAGCCGTTCGGCGGGGGCGGCCAGGCGAACCCGGGCCAGAAGGTCCCGGAGGCGATCATGCAGAAGATCGCCGGGCCGATGGCGGACGCGTTCCAGCACACCTACTGGTACGCGGTGGCGCTGCTGGCGCTGGCCTTCATCCCGGCGCTGCTCCTGCCGCGCAGGCGGCCGGACACCACCGCCGCCGCGGAGAAGCCCGAAGTGCCGATCGCGATGCACTAGGACGCCTCTGGCGTCCGCCGAGCCCCGGTCCGGGAACCTGGTTCCCGGGCCGGGCTTTCGCCGTTCGCGGGCCTCTCAGCGCCGTCCATGGACGGTTCCAACGCCGCGGTCAGGCGGTCGCGGCGCTCTGGTCCTTCCAGTACTCGTCGCGGAGCAGGCGCTTGTAGAGCTTGCCGGTGGGGTGGCGCGGGAGCTCGGCCCGGAAGTCGACGGAGCGCGGGCACTTGTAGTGGGCGAGGTGGTCGCGGCAGTAGGCGATCAGCTCGGCCTCCAGTTCCGGGCCCGCGTCCGCAATGGACGACGGCTGTACGACGGCCTTGACGGCCTCGCCCATCTCGGTGTCGGGCACGCCGAACACCGCGACGTCGGCGACCTTGGGATGCACCGCGAGGACGTTCTCGGCCTCCTGCGGGTAGATGTTCACCCCGCCGCTGATGATCATGTACGAGCGGCGGTCGGTGAGGTAGAGGAAGCCGTCCTCGTCGACCCGGCCGATGTCGCCGAGGGTCGTCCAGCCGTGCCCCCAGGGGTCGCGGGACGCGGCGGTCTTGGCCTCGTCGCCGTGGTACTCGAACTTCGGCCCGCCGCCGAAGTAGAGCGTGCCCGGGGTCCCCGGCGGCTGCTCGGCGCCGTCCTCGTCCAGGACGTGGATCTCGCCGAGGATCGGGCGCCCGACGGTGCCCCTGTGCGCCAGCCAGTCCTCGGAGTTGGTGTAGACGAAGCAGTTGCCTTCGGTGCCCGCGTAGTACTCGTGCAGGATCGGGCCCCACCAGTCGATCATCCGCTCCTTGACCGGGACGGGGCAGGGCGCGGCGGCGTGCACGGCGCAGGCCAGGCTCGAAAGGTCGTACTTGGCGCGGACCTCGTCCGGGAGCTTCAGCATCCGGATGAACATGGTCGGCACCCACTGGCTGTGCGTGACGCGGTACTTCTCGATCGCGGCGAGGGCCTGCTCGGCGTCGAACTTCTCCATCACCACGACGGTGGCGCCGCACCGCTGGAAGACCAGCGAGTAGCGCAGGGGCGCGGCGTGGTACAGCGGCGCCGGGGACAGGTAGACCGAGTCCTCGCCGGCCCCGAACAGCCCGGTGATGAGCGTGTAGAGCGGGCCGGCGGTGCCCATGGGGGCCTGCGTGAGCGGCGGCTTGACGCCCTTGGGGCGGCCGGTCGTGCCCGAGGAGTAGAGCATGTCCTGCCCCTCGCACTCGTGCTCGATCGGCTCGGCCGGGTGCGCGGCGACGCGGTCCTCGTAGGAGTCGTAGCCCGGTGCCGTGCCGCCGAGCATCAGGCGCAGCGGCACGTCCGGCGGGTCCTGAGCGGCGGCCTCCATCGAGGCGCTGGTGATGAAGGCCTTGGCTTCGCAGTTGCCCACGATGTAGGCGAGCTCCTCGGGTTGGAGCCGGGAGCTGATGGCGGTGTAGTAGAGCCCGGACCGCTGGGCGGCCCAGGCGACCGCCAGGTAGAGCGGGTGGTTCTCCAGCATGAAGGCGATGTGGTCCCCCGGCCGGAGCCCCTCCGCGTGGAGCAGTCGCGCGAGCCGGTTGGACTCGTCGTTCAGTTCGCGGAAGGTGACGACCCGGCCGGAGCCCGCCATGATGACGGCGGGCTTGTCGGGCGTCTGCGCCGCTACGTGCCCCAGGTGCATGGCCGCACGCTACCGGCCCGGACGGGCGAATGGAATCCCGTTCGGTTTATGGGACGGTCAGACCAGCATGTGGTCGAAGTCCCCGTCCTTGGCTCCGCCCACGAACGCCTCCACCTCCTCGCGCGTGTAGACGAGCACGGCCCCCTCCGGGTCCCGGGAGTTGCGCACGGCGATCTCCCCGTTCGGGAGTTCGGCCATCTCGACGCAGTTCCCGCTGGGGTTGCTGCGCCGGCTCTTCTGCCAGACCAGCCCGTCGCGCCAGTCCGACATCTGGTGGCCGTCCATCGTTTGTGCCCCCTCAGGCGTCTCAGCCTCCCCTGACGGGAAGGCCGCGATCTCGCCCCACCCCACACCATGGTACGAGATGCACGTGCATTCGTTCTTGCATTCGTTCATGCAGACGGTCTTGCATCTGCACGACTTGGGGAGCAAGATAGCGAACGCTCGCCGGTACCGACCCAGCACGCCTTCGAGGTTCGAGAAATGACCGTTGACCAGGCAGACGACGTCGCGGCCCACGCCGCCAGAGGCGGCCGCGGACCGCGGCACGCCGTGCACGCGCCCTGGCCGGACGCTCCGCCGCCGCCCGCGCGACCGAACACTCCCGCGAGCGCCCCGGTGGCCGCGGCCGGCCTGGCCGGGCTGTGGCCCGCCGCGTACGCCGGCACGCCGCGCACCGCGCGCCGCGTGCTGCCCGCGGAGATCACCGCGCCCCGCACGGCGCGCGAGTTCACCCAGGCCACGCTGCGCGAGTGGGGCCTCGGCGAGGGCGCCGAGGACGTGGTCGTCGCCGTCTCCGAACTGGTGACCAACGCGCTGCGGCACGGCCTGGAGGGGCTCCCTCAGCCGCTGCCGCTGTGCCCGATCCAGGTCGTCCTCGTGGGGCACCCGCGGCGGCTCGTCGTCACGGTGACCGACCCGGGGGCGCGCGCGCCCGAGGCTCTGCCCGCCGACCCCGACCGCTTCGTCGAAGGCGGCCGGGGCCTGCTCGTCGTGAGCGGCGTCAGCGACGCGTGGGGCTGGGCGCGGCTGTCCACCGGAGGGAAGGCCGTGTGGGCCTCCTTCGACCTGCGGGTCAGCCCTCCGCGGCGCTGACCGGCGAGGGCACCGACCGGACCGGGCGCTCCAGCTCGCTGAGGAAGTCCTGCGCCCAGCGGTCCACGTCGTGCTCGATGACCCGCCGGCGCATCGACCGCATCCGCCGGGCCTGCTCGGCGGGCTCGGCGTTCAGGGCGGCCAGAAGCGTGCCCTTCAACCCGTCGATGTCGTAGGGATTGACCTGGAAGGCGCCCCGCTTCAACTCCGCGGCGGCGCCGGCGAACTCGCTGAGAACCAGCGAGCCGCGCAGGTCGCGGCGGCAGGCCACGTACTCCTTGGCCACCAGGTTCATCCCGTCGCGCAGCGGCGTGACGACCATCACGTCCGCCGCCAGGTAGAGCGCGGTCAGCTCGGCGCGGTCATACGAGCTGTGCAGATAGTGAATGACCGGAAAGCCGATTTCGCCGTATTCGCCGTTGATCCGGCCGACCTGCTGCTCGATCTCCTCGCGCAGCAGCTGGTACTGCTCCACGCGTTCCCGGCTCGGCGTCGCGATCTGCACGAACACCGCCTGGCCCGGCTTGAGGTGGCCGTCGCCGAACAGCTCCCCGAACGCCTGCAGCCGCTGGGTGATGCCCTTGGTGTAGTCGAGCCGGTCGACGCCGAGCAGCACCGTCGCGTCCCCGAGGTCGCCGCGGATCTCCTGCGCGCGCTCGACCACGTCGGGGCGCCCGACCAGCTCGTTCAGCTCGCCGACGTCCACCGAGATGGGGAACGCGCGGGCGCGCACGACCCGGTCGTCCCAGAACACGTCCTGCTTGGAGTAGCGGGTGTCCAGCAGACGCCGGCACAGCCGCACGAAGTTCGCCGCCGCGCCGGGCAGCTGGAAGCCGACCAGGTCCGCGCCGAGCAGCCCTTCGAGGATCTGCCGCCGCCACGGCAGCTGCCAGAACAGCTCGACCGGCGGGAACGGGATGTGCAGGAAGAAGCCGATGCGCAGGTCGGGGCGGAGCGCCCGCAGCATCGCCGGGACGAGCTGGAGCTGGTAGTCCTGCACCCAGACGATCGCGCCGTCGGCCGCGACCTTCGCCGCCGCCTCCGCGAACCGCCGGTTGACACGCACATAGGCGTCCCACATGGCGCGGTCGTAGACGGGCGGGGCGATCACGTCATGATAGAGCGGCCACAGCGTGGCATTGGAGAAGCCCTCGTAATAGAGCGCGACCTCCTCGGCGGACTGCGCGATGGGGTGGAGCGACATGCCGTCCTCTTCGAACGGCTCCAGCTCCTCGCCGGGCGCGCCCGTCCAGCCGATCCACGTCCCGTTCCTGCGCCGCATCACCGGGGCGATGGCGCTGACGAGCCCACCGGGGCTGCGCCGCCATGCCGGAACCCCGTCCGGCCCGACGTTCCGGTCCACCGGAAGCCGATTGGCCACCACAACGAACTCACTACCGCGCGACACCAGCGACCCGCCTCTCCAGGAACTCTCGGTCATCACCATGCCCAGAAACGGTCATCGGGAACATTGTGTCAGTTCGACGTAAAGACCCGATGACAGCAAACCGGGATGTCAGGGAGGCGGGGCGCCCACGGCCCGGATTTGGAGCGGACCATATCCCTTTCCGGGCTGGTGACGGTTGTTTACCCGAATGTCACCTTCCCTGTGCGGGGGCCAGAAAAAGTTGTGTAGATCACACTGACGCGACCGGGGTCGGCGCGGCCCGCAGGCGTAGGTGCCCGCCCGGCGCCTGCGGAACCGCCTGGTAACGGCCCTCCGGAGCGCTCTCCAGGGCGGCGAGCTGAGCCGACACCACACGCATCGCGTTGGCCTGGGCGCGCGCGGGGTCCGGGTCGCGTCCGTACGCGCCGATGCGGGTCGGTTCGTGGAGCACCCGGAGCATGGTCTGGGCGTTCGGCTCCCGGGTGCAGTACAGGTCGATGCGGACGTCCCCGGGGTCGACGGGCGCTGGCTCGGCGTCGGGCAAGACGGTGACGCGCACAGGGCCGGCACCCGGGCCGTCGGCGGTGCGCGCCGGCCCGTTGCCGGCCTTCAGGATCGACCACGGACCGGGCCCCTCCTCCCCCGCCGTGACCTCCAGCATCGCCCAGTGCGGCGGCGGGTCGTTGTAGAGGTGCTCGGCGCGCCAGCCACGGTCGCGCGCGTCCTCCCGGTAGGCGTCCACGACGGCCTGGACGTGGTCGTGGCCGCCGTCCTCCGCGTCGATCAGCACGATCGCGTCGTACGGGTCGAAGGGATCGCGGGCGGCGACGGCGGCGGCCAGGTCCGCGCGCAGGGAAACCGACTCCCGCTCGATCCGGTCGGCCTCGGCGCGCCAGGCGGGATCGGCGGCGAGACCGCGTGCGTCCTGCAGATCGTCCAGGAGGGCCCGGAGGCGCAGCGCGTCCTCGTGCAGCGGCCGCAGTGCCGCCGCGCAACGGCGCAGCCTGCGCGCGCGCCGGAAGTCTCGATGGACGTGGGGGTCGGCCAGCCGCGCCTCCAGACCGGCGTATTCGGCCGTCACCGCCTCCCACGCGTCCATGGGGACATCCTGGCAACGCGGCGGGCCCCGGGCCGGGGGGGTAGGGGCGCCGGGGCGGGGCCGCCGGGGTGA
>NZ_JBEPCJ010000052.1:0-73219 GCF_040299565.1 Spirillospora sp. NPDC000708 | reverse complement strand
GCGGCGACGCCCGCGCGCGGCCCGCCGCCCTCCGCGCGGCCCCGCCCGCGCGCCCGGCCTCGACACCGCGCCGCAGCGGCGGTTCCTGCCGGGCGCGGTCACCGTCGCCGCCTACTTCGGGGGGCGCGGGACGCTGTCCATCGACGTCGGCGGCCGCTCGCACGTCGCCGGCACGACCGCCGCCGACGGGGTCGCCTGGGACGGGCGCCGCGGGGAGGTCGTCGTCACCGGGCACATCGACCGGCGGTGGATCAGCATGCCGATCTCCGGGACGCTGGTCCTCACCGAGCGGAGCAGCCGCCGGACGTTCGAGGTCATCGCCGCGCTCGACGAGACCGACGACCGGCTCGGCTACCGCGCCGCGCTGCCCGTCACGCGGGCGTTCATCGACGACCCGCTGCCGCGCGGCACCTGGGACGTCTCGCTCTGCCTCGGCTTCTCCGGCATGCACCGCGAACTCGGCGTCCTCGCGCCCGGGGACGCGGTGGACGTCCAGGTGTGGCGGCGGCTCCGGCACGTGCGCGTGTCGTCGTCGTCCGCGCCGGACCCGCTGGCCATCACAGTCGGCCGCGCCTGAACGGCCGGTCCGGCCAGAACGGCCGGGAGCTCGCCGCCACCACTCCCGCGAGCAGCACGACGACCGACGTCCCGCCGACGAGGTTGACGCACGCGGTCGCCACCGCCGCGTCGAGCGGGCCGTTCAGCAGCAGCGGCAGGATCGTCAGCAGCACCACCGCGAACCCGCCGATCCACGCGAACGCCCGGACGGGGCGCGCCGCCGTCGCGAGCAGCAGGTGCATCAGCGCGGTCGCCTGGATCGTCCCGGCCACCGCGATCAGCGCGTAGCTCGTCGCGGCCGGTCCCGCCGCGGTGTGCCCGCCCGCGAACACCGGCACGTCCAGCCCGAACACGCCGCGCAGCCCCATCACCGCCGCGAACGCGGTGCCGCCGGCGCCCAGCGCCGCCGCCGTCCCCGCCCACCACAGGGGGCGGAGCGGGAGCCGCGACCCCGCCGAGATCTCCTCGTGCAGGGCGACGAACTCCTGGTACCTCCTCGCCGGAGCCTCCACCCGGCGCCGCCGCGCCGCGGAGGGGCACCGGAACGACCGCTCGTACGGCCGTGGCGCAGGACGGCCGGCGTGCCTGCCCGGCAGGCCGCCGGGGTACCGCCCGAATGGCGTGTCGGGCATGTTCCCTCCCCCGGTGCGAACGATGTAGGTGCTACCCGGCACCGATAGGGGGAACTCTCCCAAGCACAACAATTTGCAGATGTTTGGCCCCGTCACCGGTCATAGCGGCGTTAGTCGCGGAACGCGAAAGGGCCCCGGGAAGCGCGCTTCCCAGGGCCCTTGGCGTCGTGCGTCGGGTCGTGCTCCGGTCAGACCTGGCCGGCCTTCTCCAGCGCCGCGCAGCAGGTGCCGGTGATCAGCCGGGCCACCACGTACGGGTCGACGTTGGCGTTCGGGCGGCGGTCCTCGATGTAGCCCTTCTTGTCCACCTCGACCTGCCACGGGATGCGGACGGACGCGCCGCGGTTCGACACGCCGTAGCTGAACTCGCTCCACGGCGCCGTCTCGTGCATGCCGGTCAGGCGGCGCTCGATGTCGGCGCCGTAGCCCTGGACGTGCTCCTGCGCGCGCTCGGCGAGCGCCTCGCAGGCGGTGATGATGGCGTCGTAGTTCTCGCGCATCGCCTTCGTGGAGAAGTTGGTGTGCGCGCCGGCGCCGTTCCAGTCGCCCTCGACCGGCTTCGGGTCGAGCGTCGCGGACACGTCGAACTCCTCGGCGATGCGGTAGAGCAGCCACCGCGCGATCCACATGTGGTCGCCGACCTCCAGCGGCCCGGCCGGGCCGATCTGGAACTCCCACTGCCCGGGCATGACCTCGGCGTTGATGCCGGAGATCTTCAGGCCGGCGTCGAGGCAGGCGTCCATGTGCCGCTCGACGATCTCGCGGCCGAACACCTCGTCGGCGCCGACACCGCAGTAGTAGAAGCCCTGCGGCGCCGGGAAGCCGCGCTCGGGGAAGCCGAGCGGGCGGCCGTCCTTGAAGAACGTGTACTCCTGCTCGATGCCGTACCAGGAGTCCTGCGCGGCGTACTGCTCGGCGACCGGGCGCAGCTCGGCGCGCGTGTTCGTCTTGTGCGGCGTCCCGTCGACGAGGAACACCTCGCACAGGACGAGCTTGTGGTCGCCGCCGCGGAGCGGGTCGGGGCAGGAGAACACCGGCTTGAGCACGCAGTCCGAGCGGTCCCCGGGGGCCTGGTTCGTGCTGGAGCCGTCGAAGCCCCAGTCCGGCAGGTCGGCGCCGTCGGGGAGGATCCTGGTCTTGGACCGCAGCCGAGCGGTGGGCTCGGTGCCGTCGATCCAGATGTACTCGGCCTTGTAGCTCAACGTCGGTCCCTTCGGTACTGCCCGGCCTTGTGGGTTCTGCGGCAGCCACCACACTGCCGACCAGCCATTTCGCACCTGTTGCCCAAATGTGAACGGCATGTAACACACCCGACCCATTCGCGAGACCCGCACCACATCCCGCGATGACGACGTCGGTGCCCGAGCGCCTGAGCGGCGTCCGCGTCGGTTACCGGGGCACCTGGGCCGCGAGTTCGTCCGCCGTCATCGAGCCGGGCTCCCGCCCCGTGCGCGCGAAGTCGTTCGCCACGCGCAGCAGCGTCTCGTTCACCGGTGTCGCGATGCCGTGGAGCCGCCCGAGCAGCACGATCTCGCCGTTGAGGTAGTCCGCCTCGACCGACGTGCTGCCGCGCCGCAGGCTCTGCCAGGTCGAGCCGCCGGCAGGGGCGCCGCCCTCGACCGGCCGCACCTCGATCCGCCCGGACCGCAGCTCGCGCTGCTCCTCGTCGCCGGCCCGGTCGATCCCCGCCGCGTCCAGGACCTCGGCGGCCTCCGCGCGCGCCCGCGCGACCAGCGCCTTCGCGGCGTCGCCGGCCTGCGAACCGCACACCGCCTCGACCGCGTTCGCGAGGTTCCCGAGCAGCTTCGCGTACTTCCAGCGCATCACCTCGGACGTGACGGGCACGAGGAAGTTCGCCTTCTCCAGTCCCTCGGCGATCCGGTGGGCCGTCTCGTCGGCGCCCGACGGGTAGCGGCCGAGGTTGAGCGCACCGGTGTACGGCGCGCAGCGGACGGTGACGGCCCCCGGCTCCAGGTAGCTCGCCGGGAGGAACACGCACATCCCGTAGACGCGGCGGAAGCGGCGCAACGCCAGCCGTTCGGCCTCCACGCCGTTCTGCGCGCAGACCAGCGGCAGGCGCTCCGCCGCCGTCCCGCCGCCGGCGACCGGGCGCGGCGCCCACGCGTCCAGGGCCGCGATCGCGTCCTGGGTCTTCACCGCCAGCACGAGCACGTCGTCCGGGGTGAGTGCGAGCGCCTCGGGACCGTCGACGACCGGGACCGGCAGGTCGAAGACGCCGTCCGGGCCGGTGAGCCGCAGCCCCCGGTCGCGCAGCGCCGCGTACTGCGCCCCGCGCGCGACGAGCACCGCGTCCTGCCCCGCCTGCCGCAACCGGCCGCCGACCGCCCCGCCGATCGCCCCCGCGCCGATGATGACGTAACGCATGCGAGCCCCGTTCCACCTGGACGTTCCGTGACCCGCACACCTTATGCGGCAAGATCAACGGCTTTGCCCCCGGCCACGGGGTCCGGCGTCACGAAGTCCCGGCGGGCCAGTCCCAGTGGGGGACCTCGCGGAGGGGGTGCAGCTCGTCGTCGGTCTCGGCGTGCGAGTTCTGCATGGCGACCCGCGTGCCGAACTCGACGTGCTCCAGCAGCGCCTGCCGGAACGGCGCGTCGCCGGGCATCCCCACGGTGTCGGCCGCCGCCATGTACAGCTCGACGAACCTCCGCCGCTGCTCCTCGGTGATCTTCAGGTGCCGGTGCACGTCGATGAGGTGGGCGAAGCCGCCCATCTCCCGCGAGAAGGCGTCGGGGCCGCCGAACGTCTCGGCGGTGAAGGCCGTCAGGTGGTCGACGTGCGTCGGGCGCCCCTCGCCGAACAGCGGCCCCACGAGCGGGTCGGCCAGCAGCGACGCGTAGAAGACGTCCATGAACCGGTGCAGTCCTTCGTGACCGCCTGCATGCTCGTACAGCGTCCGCATGATCCCGCCCGGGCTCGCCGTGTCACGTACAAGCCGTTTATCGCAGCCTCCGGACGCCGTGTCCACCGCCTCGCCGCATCCGGCCTCCGGGCGGGGACCATCACAATTCGCCCGGCCGTCTCGTCATAGAGGGGACGAACGATGTGAGGAGAGGACCATGACCGACCTTCAGGCCATTGCCGACCGCGTGGAGATCGAGGCGCTGCGCGGCGAGTTCACCGACGCGGCGATGATGCGCGACCGCGCCCGCTTCGCGTCGCTGTTCACCGAGGACGGCGCGCTGCGCATGCCCGACATCCCCGTCGAGCTGCTCGGCCGCGAGGAGATCCGCGCCGGGGGCGAGGCGCTCCAGGCCCGGTGGGACTTCTTCGTGCAGACCACGCACCCGGGCGTGATCGAGATCGACGGCGACACCGCGACCGGCCGCACCTACATCCAGGAGCTCTTCCGCACCCTCGACGGCGTCGAAGGCCAGAACTTCGCCGTCTACCACGACCGCTACCGGCGCACCCCGGACGGCTGGAAGTTCGCCGAGCGCGTCTACGAGGTCAGGTACCTGGACACCACTCCCCTGGCCGGCTCGGCGCCCCGGCCCTCCGACCGGGCCCACTAGGAGCCCGAGCCGGCGCCTCCGTGCCGATGCTTTTTGTGCGGGCGCCTCCGTGACGCAGGTCACAGCGTCGCCCCGTCGGATTCTCCTCCCGCGCACGGTCTTGATATCGACCGTCCCGCCCGGAGGAACCCGCGATGCGATCTGACACGGAATTCGCCGCCCTGGCCGAGCCGTTCCGGCCGGAGCTGCTCGCCCACTGCTACCGGATGCTCGGCTCGATCCACGAGGCCGAGGACCTCGTCCAGGAGACCTACCTGCGCGCGTGGCGCGCCTTCGACCGGTTCGAGGGCCGCTCCTCGCTGCGCCGCTGGCTGTACGCGATTGCCACCCGGACCTGCCTGACGGCGCTGGAGACGCGGCCGCGGCGGCCGGTGCCGTCCGGGCTGGGCGCCCCGTCCGACGACCACCGCGTGGCACTGGCGCCCGACGAGACGGCGGTGCCGTGGCTCCAGCCCGCGCCGGACGCGCTGCTGGGCGGCGACGACCCGGCGGCCGTCGTCGCCGCGCGGGCCGGGGTGCGGCTCGCCCTCATCGCAGCGCTCCAGCTCCTGCCCGCCCGGCAGCGCGCCGTGCTGACGCTGCGCGACGTCCTGGCGTTCCGGACCGCCGAGGTCGCGGAGATGCTGGACACCACGGCCGCCGCGGTCGACGGCGCCCTCCGCCGCGCCCGCACCCGCCTCGCCGAGGCCGGGCCGGTCGAGGAGGACCTGGCCGAGCCCGACGAGGACGCCCGCCGCGCCCTGCTCGACGACTACGTCGCGGCGTTCGCGCGGGCCGACCCGGCCGCGCTGATCGAGCTGCTGCGCGCCGACGTCGAGCTGGAGATGCCGCCGACCCCGACCTGGTTCACCGGGCGGGACGCGGTGCTGGGCTTCCTGGCCGGGCGCGTCATCCGGCCGGGCCTGTGGCGCATGGTCCCGAGCCGCGCCAACGGCCAGCCCGCCTGCGTCGTCTACCGCCGCTCCGGCACCGGCCGCTACGAGGCGTACGGCGTGCAGGTCCTCACCCTGATCGGGGCCCGCGTCGCCCGGATCACGTCCTTCAACGACCCGGGCCTCGTCCCGACGTTCGGGCTCACCCCCGCCCTCACCAGCTGACCGGCCGCGCCCGCGGCCGGGAACACCCGAGAACACCCAAGGAGAGCGGCAGCATGCCGACGATCACCGACAAGGCAGTACTGATCACAGGGTCCAACCGCGGAATCGGGCGGGCGCTGCTCGACGAGGCGCTGCGCAGGGGCGCGCGGCGCGTGTACGCCGGCGCGCGCGTCCCCCAGCGGCACCCCGACGAGCGGGTCACGCCGCTGGCGCTGGACGTGACGGACCCGGACCAGGTCCGGCGGGCGGCCGAGGCCGTCGACTCGCTCGACCTCCTCATCAACAACGCGGGGATCGCGATCTACGACGACCTGACCGACCCGGCCGTCCTGGAGCGGCACTTCGCGGTCAACCTCTACGGCGTCCACCGCGTCATCGAGGCGTTCCTGCCCCTGCTGACCGACGCCAAGGGGGCCATCGCCAACAACCTGTCGGTGAACGGCCTCGCCGCGTTCCCGCTGATCCCGGCCTACTCCATTTCCAAGGCCGCCGCGTTCTCCATGACGCAGTCGCTGCGGACCCTCCTGGCCCCGCGGGGGGTGACGGTGCACGCCGTCCTGACGGGGATCGTGGACACCGACATGACGCGCGGGGTGGAGATGCCCAAGGCGTCGCCGGAATCGGTCGCGCGCGCCGTCTTCGACGGCCTGGAGAAGGACGAGGAGGACATCTTCCCCGACCCGATGGCGGAAGCCCTCGCCGCGGGCTGGCGCGGCGGCCCCGTCAAGGCCCTCGAACTGCAATACGCCGACTTCGCGCAGGGGGTGGCCGCCGGCTCGTGACCCCGGAGGACCGATGAATTCGCCGGCCGGGCCCGGTCTGTACCTACGACGTCGAATCGAACCTCGGAGGGACCATGACCAGCAAGGCACTGCCGCCCGTCGTCGACGCGGAGACGTGGCGACGCCACCTCGGCGACCTGCGCGCGCGGGAGAAGGCCGCGACCCGGGAACTCGACGCGATCGCCGCGCAGCGCCGCCGGATGCCGATGGTCGAGATGCCCGAGTACACCCTTGAGGGCGAGGAGGGCCCGGTCCGGCTGGCCGACGTCTTCGACGGCCGGTCCCAGCTGATCGTCTACAACCACATGTGGTTCCCGGGCAAGACCTGGCAGTGCCCGGGCTGCACGGGGTTCACGTCGCAGTTCACGCGGCTGGAGTTCCTGGACGCCTACGACGCCCGGTTCGTCATCGTCACCCAGGGCCCGCTCGACGAGGCCCTCGCGTACAGGCGGCGGGTCGGCAACAAGATGACCTGGTACTCCACGGCGAACAGCCCGTTCGGCGCGGACGTCGGCGCCCCGCCCGGCGGCGGCTTCGCGGTCAACGTCTTCCTGCGCGACGGCGACACCGTCTACCGGACCTGGCACACCGACGGCCGCGGCGTCGAGCAGCTCGGCCACACCTTCCCGCTGATCGACCTGCTGCCGTACGGGCGCCAGGAGGAGTGGCAGGACGTGCCCGAGGGCTGGCCGCAGTCCCCCACCTACAGCCGCTGGCCCGGCAGCAAGGACATAGCCGCCCTCTACGGCGAGGAGGGCTGAAACGGGGCCGGTCCCGGCCGCGCAGGCGGCCGGGACCGGTGACGGTCAGTCGGCGCAGATCGCGTACACGCTGATGCCGACGTCGTTGTAGCCGATCTGGCGGCCGAGCGCGATCCAGCCGCGCCCGTCCTGCGTCGGGAACGACCCGACCAGGATGGCGCCGTTGCCCTGGGCTTCGGCGCCTCCCCCGAGAACGTGCTTGGTCCCGGGGCAGTAGAGGGTCCGTCGCTGGAAGTTGGGGACGTTGGCGTTCGGGAGGGACACGATCTGGTAGCCCGCCGGGAGCTCGGCGACCCGCGCCGGGGCCCGGCTGGCGTCGGTGCTCTGCGCACTGGCGACGCCGGCGGACGCCAGGCAGGTCGCCGCCGCGGCCACGGCCAGGGCCACGGAGGTGGTCTTCAGGGACGGCATGTGCTCTCCTTCTATGTTGATCTCCCGCACCGCCCGCACCCGCTACGCGAGACGGCGGGGAGCCGAGAATCTCGAACACGTTGAGTGTCACTGGAAATACGCGGAGTATCCATAGCCGTGCGCACACATTCGATAACGGAGAGTATCGGAAGGCGATTACGGCGGGTGTTTATCGCTGCCGGAACCCCGCCACCTGCCGTAATGGCCCGCCGAGGCGAAAGCGCCTGGCCTCGTCCGGCCATCGGGTTGCGCCACCCGACCATCGACCCGAAACCCCGCCGCGGATGGCGCGCTAATGGCAGGGACCCCGTTTCCACGACCGGAAAACGGGGTCCTCGTCCTGGCGGGCAAGCCCGGCGGTAGCCGGACTACCGGGAGCCCGCCACGGGCTGCCGCTTGTAGAAGGACTCCTGCAGGTAGGCGGCCTCGTGCGGCTGGTAGGGCTCCTCCAAGTAGGCGGCCTCGTCGTCGTCGAGTTCGACGTCCACCGCGGCGACCGCGTCGGCCAGCTGGGCCGGCTTGGTGACCCCCACGATCGGCGAGGTCACCACCGGGTTGCGCATGACCCAGGCCAGGGCGACCTGCGCCGGGGACAGACCCCGCTCGCCCGCGATCTCTTGGACGCGCTCAGCCACGGCCTCGTCCTCGTCGCGATAGAGGATCTTGCCGCCCGGGTCGGTCTCGGCACGCGCCGTGGCGGTGTCCCGGCCCCGCGTCAGCCTGCCCCGCGCCAGCGGGCTCCACGGGATCACGCCGATGCCCTGGTCGGCGCAGAGCGGGAGCATCTCCCGCTCTGCTTCTCGGTGGATGAGGTTGTAGTGGTCCTGCATCGACACGAACCGCGTCCAGCCGTTCAGGTCGGCCAGGAACAGCGCCTTGGTGAACTGCCAGGCGTGCATGGACGAGGCTCCGATGTAGCGGACCTTCCCGGACTTGACCGCGTCGTGCAGCGCCTCGAGGGTCTCCTCGATCGGGGTGTCGTAGTCCCAGCGGTGGATCTGGTACAGGTCGATGTAGTCGGTCCCCAGCCGCTTCAGGGAGGCGTCGAGCTCGGCGAAGATCGCCTTGCGGGACAGCCCGGCGCCGTTCGGGCCGGGGCGCATCCGCATCCAGACCTTGGTGGCGAGAACGACCTCCTCGCGCCGGGCGAAGTCCTTGACCGCCTGGCCGACGATCTCCTCGCTGCTTCCGGCGCTGTACCCGTTGGCCGTGTCGAGGAAGTTGACGCCGCTTTCCAGTGCCTGCTTGATGATGTCTCGGCTGGCGTCCGCACCCAGCGACCAGGGCTCGCCGCCCCGATCCGGCTCGCCGAAGCTCATGCAGCCGAGGGTGATGGCGGAGACTTCCAGCCCGGTCGTTCCGAGTTTGATGTATCGCACGCTTCCGAAAACTAGGAGCTGGAGTGCACTCCAACGCAAATTCGAAGGCGTGGCGGAATATCGCGACGCTGACGACGGCGCCCCCACCCGCGGAATCTCTTCGTCGCTCACTTTGTCACTCGGATGAGTCAGGGCCATGATCCAGCTTGCTGGATCATGGCCCTGACCTCGGTGGGCGCGGACGGTTTCGAACCGCCGACTCCTCGCTTGTAAGGACTCGTGATCACCCGGAAACCGTCCCTGACCTGCGCCGGAGCCCGCTCCGGGCGGCCCGTCTCCCCCACCCGACGCAACCTAATGGCACGCGTATGGCACGCGCACGGCGCCCGATCTCCCAGCATGATCACGCCCGCGACCTGCCACGACCCACGGACCACACGCTCCCCAGTGGCACGCGAATGGCACGCCCGCCCCTGGACGCCCCGCACCTGCCTGCACCCGCCCGGACAGCGCTCCCCGTGGCGGCCGTGGGCGTGCGGCGTAGCCGCTGTTCTTCCCCCACCTTCCTCCCCCCGGCCCCGACGAGACCTGCACTTAGCGGCGGACGGTTTCTGTCAAGGGTGGCGAAGCCATCACGCAGTGACGCCCGAAGGGCGCCCTTGACGGGTTCCGTCCGCCGCCATCCTCGACAGCTCGGGGTCGGGGGGAGCCCCGCACCCTTCCAGCTCAACCGGCGGCACACCTCAGCCCACTTGGCGGTGGCGCGTGATGCCGATAGGGATGCCTCATGGGCTTGTACCGCAGGCATGAGGACTACATCGCTGTCCGTACATGGGAGACGCGTATGGCGGCGCTGTTGCGTCTGGTGGCGGATCGGCTGACTGGTGACCAGCTCCGCTGGGGCACGGAGTTTCTTGCGCATGCTGAGTACGGCCTGGCGATCGAATCGGTTGCGGACTGGCTGGCGGAGGAAGACCGGTCCCTCACTGCGGCTGAGCGGGCAGAGATGACGGCTCTGGCGGGTGAGCTGGGTGCGGATGCACTTGCCCGCGTCGAGCGGAGCCTTGGCCATTGCCCGTAGCGGCGGCGCGGCCCCGGTGGCGACAGGACGGGGCGGGGCCGGCGGACGCGTCGCGATGCGCGGCCCGGCGCGGCCGCCCGGTGACCGGCGCCCACGCCGCACGCTCCGGGCGGCCAGGCGCGGGGCCGCGCAGCGGCCTGAGCGCCGCCGCCCCTTGATCCCAAACAGCCCAATTCGGCAGATCAACTGCGTGATGAGCGCCTCTTCGGCCCGCTTGGCCACAAGCGGCCCACTGCTTCACAGGTATCGCTAGTCTCAGCTAGCAATACCTCAGGTGGGGCTTCCCCGAAGCGCTGTCCACAAAAGGTCATGCAGCAACAAGACATATCCGACAGAATGTGAGCATGACCGACGTGCTTGTCTCTGTACAACCCGATCACATCGCACGCCTGATGCGGCGCACCCAACCCATTCATGCAATAATTGAACTAGTTTGGAATGGGTTGGACGCGGATGCAGACAACGTCAGCATCATTTTTGATCGCAATAGCATGGGCGGCATATCCGCTGTCACCATTACCGATGACGGCACCGGGATTCCTGCTTCTAGATGTGAGTCAGCGTTCAAAAATCTTGGCGGCTCGTGGAAAATGGGCTTTCCGCGGACCGAAGACAAGCAGCGCCCGGTTCATGGTCGAAATGGTCAAGGACGATTCAGGGCTTTTGCCCTTGGAAACCGAGTTCGATGGACTACGGTGGCCGAGGATGTTGACGGCGTATTCGAATCTGTAATTTCGACCGATAGCGGCCGGCCAGAGAAGTTCACGATCAGAAGTAACGGACCTTTAGAGAAGCAGCGCGGTACTGAAGTAAAGATCACAGGTGCCGCCACACCCCTTACGGGCCTAGACACAAAGAAGGCTAGGGCGCGACTCACGAGCGAGTTCGCTCGACACCTTCTACGCTTTAGAGATATCACCATCACCTATGATGGCGTCAGCTTGGACCCACGTGAAGTCATCGAGCGCTCTACAGAGTATGAAATTCGCCCAGAGGGAGAATTTGAAGCTCCACTGCCGAAATTGCAAATTATTGAGTGGAAGAGCGACTTCCCGCGAGAACTCATCCTTTGCGACGCCGACGGTTTCGCGATCACAGACGTTCGACCAGCGATACACGCACCTCAATTCTTCTTTGCCGCATATCTAGCCTGGGCTGAGTTCGACACTAACAACGCGAATCTCGCCGATCTAGGGCATGAGCGGAGTGGGCCCGTTCTGGAAGCTGCTCGCGAGCAACTACGCAAACATTTCAAGGGGCGCGCAAATGAGCGCCTACAAGAGGTGGTTGAATCCTGGAAAGCGGAGAAGGTATATCCCTTCCCCGACGGCCCGGTCACAAAAATCGAGAAGGCCAAAAGGGACCTATTTGATGTAGTAGCCGTGCAGGCTTTGCCGGGAATATCGTCAGAATCTCGCGCCAAGCGACTTTCGTTGCGCCTCATCCGGGAGGCGCTGGAGCATGCACCATCCGCTCTTAAAAGCGTATTGTCCGACGTCCTGGAGTTGAGCGCTCAAGAGCTAGATGATCTGGCGAACCTTCTGGATCGCACGTCACTCGGCTCTATTATATCGTCGGCAAAACTGGTGTCTGAGCGCCTCGATTTCTTGCGCAGCCTGGAGATTCTACTCTTCGACAAAGACCTAAAAAAGGATGTACTAGAGCGCAGCGAACTGCACCGTATGCTTGCCGCCGAGCCCTGGATATTTGGCGAGCAGTACTCGCTAAGCGTCGACGATCAGAGCCTCAAGGAAGTCTTGAAGCGCCATCTAAAGCATCTAGGCCGAGACACGTTAAACCTGGCTGATGTAAGGCTCGAAGATCGCTCCACTGCCATCGTAGATCTTATGCTCACCAAGACCATTCAGGATACAGAAAAGCAGCATCACCTTATCGTCGAACTAAAGCGACCAACCACGATAATCGGCTACAAAGAACGTCAGCAGATCGAATCATATGCGATGGCGGTGGCGGAGGATCAAAGATTTAGGGACGCAGGAACCAAATGGGACTTCGTCCTTGTAGCCAATCAACTGTCACGTGACATCAGCCGTCTATCGAACAAGCGGAACCAACCCCCTGGTCTGATACACGAGGACGAGGATCTTGATATGCGTATCTGGGTTCGACACTGGGGGGCAATCATTGAGGATCGGCGCCGCTCCCTTCACTTTTTCAAGGAAAAGCTGGAGATGGATCCATCTAGGGGCGAAGCGCTCGATTTCCTACGCCGCAAGCACGCACAGTTCCTACCACCAACTATAGGTGGCCCAAATTCTGCCGCTTCTTGATGCAGGGCCCATTGGCGCAGACCGCACGTTAGAACTCCAGTTTTTCTAACGTAGAAGGATTGGGTTCGCTCATGACGTTCGGAGCCCTGCTCTCGAAACTTCGCTGGTCGATGACTTTCCTATAACTATGACCGTGGCTTCGAAGATGCAGCGGGTTTTGCCTCGTGCAGGTGATGCTCGGGGCAGACGGGCGCAGTGGGCGCTCGTAGGGTAGTAGGCATGATCCGTGCTGTGGTGTTTGATGTGGGCGAGTGTCTGGTTAACGAGACTCGGGAGTATGGGACGTGGGCTGACTGGTTGGGCGTGCCTCGGCATACGTTCTCGGCGATGTTCGGGGCGGTGATCGCTCGGGGCTTGGACTACCGGGAGACGTTCCAGGTGTTCGCGCCTGGGTTCGACCTGACGCAGCAGCGCGAGGAGCGGGCCGAGGCTGGGCAGCCGGAGACGTTCGGGGAAGAGGACTTGTACCCGGACGCGCGCCCGACGCTGGCCAAGCTGCGGGGCGATGGGCTGTGGGTCGGGATCGCGGGGAATCAGACGGTGCGGGCCGGCGGGATCCTGCGGTCCTTGGATCTGCCCAGCGACATGATCGCTACGTCGGATGACTGGGGTGTGTCCAAGCCTGATCCGGGGTTCTTCCGGTGCGTGGTGGACGCGGCGCCGTGCGATGCGAGCGAAGTGCTGTACGTGGGTGACCGGTTGGACAACGACATCATGCCCGCGGCTGAGGCGGGATTGCGGACGGCGCTGATCCGGCGAGGGCCGTGGGGGATCATCCAACAGGACGACCCGGAAGCCGACCGTGTTCCGACGATGCGGATTGATTCGCTGGCCGAGCTTCCGGGTCGTGTCGCTGAGTTCAACGCTGGAGCGCGCTAAGGGTGGTCTGCCATCCGTAAAGGCGGTCGTCCAGGCGGCGGACGCATTCGGTCTCGGCCCACGGCTGGAGAGTTCGGCGTACGTCGTGGACGCGGTCCATGCCGGTGGCGTACCAAGTGACGGCGAGTTGGTCTAGGGCCTGCTCGGCGTAGGCGCATGCGGCCTCGGGGTTCTTCTGGGCGACTTCGACGGCGGCCAGGTCGCCGAGGATGACGGCGCGCTGTTTGGCGTTGGTGTCGCCGATCGCGTCCAGGACCCCGAGCAGGGTGGTTTTGGCTTGGGCGGGCTGACCGGCTTTGAGCTGGGTGTCTCCCTTGAAGGAGGCGAGGCTGACCGGCGAGAACCAGTTGAACCACTCGGGGGCCGGCTGACCGGTGCTCTCGGACAGGACGTGTTCGGCGTGGCTGATGAGGCGTAGGGCTTCGCGGGGGTGTCCGCATCGGGTTTCGCACTCGGCCTCGACGGCGTCCAGCCATGCCAGGAACTCGGCCGGTGCGGTTCCGCGTCGGGCGTAGGTGCGGGCGGCGCGCATGCGTTCGGCTGCCTCGTCGCGTCGGCCGTCCCATCCGGGGATGAATGCGGCGTGGGCGAGGATGGCGGCGCCCAACAGCGGGTCGTCGGCTTCGCCTGCGGCCTGGAGGGCGCGGACGTATGAGGCGTCAGCGTCTTCGGGCTGGCGCAGGTCGAAGAACTCGATGCGGCCGACCAGTAGCAGCGACTCGGCGAGTGCGGTGGCCAGGATCGTGCGGGGAACGCCGGTGGTCTCGGCGAGGAGCTGCGTCCCGAGCTTGGTGTGCTCGACCACGGCGGGGTGGAGCTGGGCGGGCTGGACCGAGAAGTAGAGACGGCGAAGCGCGCCGTTGATGGCGGCGAAGTCGGCTCCGACGGTGGCGGGTTGGACGGCGGCGTTGGCCTTGGGCAGTGGCAGCGTGGCGCCGTTGCCGGGGATGGCGGGCGCGGTCGCGTTCTGCCGTGCGGGCGCGGGACCGTCCGAGGACTCCCACGGCGGGGTGAAGCCGAGTTGATCGACGGGCAGTTGCAGCACGTGGACCAGTAGGCGCTGGTGGTCGGCGCGGGGCCACGGCGGGGAGGCGGACTCCCATCGGCGTATCTGCCGGGCGCTGATCTGCATGTTCCCCAGGCCGAGCAGTGGAGCGGCGGCCGTCATGGCGTCTGCTAGTGCCTGCTGGGAGGCGTATCCGGCATGCTGCCGGGCGGCCTTGAGTCGGGTGTTTCCTGCCGGGCGCGGCATGATCGCTCCCTCTCCGCTGGACGTCCTCTACGGGACCGACCTTAGCGCCCATAGGGTCTCCGAGCGGACACTGTGACGCGCTTCTCTCCCTAGAGAGACCTAATAACGTCCTCTAAGCGTCCTTTCATGGACCTTCTTTAGGACGTTGCCGCGCGCGAAAGTTGCTGCCATGCGCGACGAGCAGGCGGACAACGGGTGCGAGCACTGCGGCGACCGAGGGTGGAAGTTCTCCCATCCTCGACGGGCGGTGCTGGTGGGTGCGTCGGGTGATTCCGGACCTGACGTCAAGAAGGTGCCGTGTCGCTGGTGCGCGCCGACGCGCAAGACGCGTGCGGCGTAGGTGAAGCCGCGGGGCCGGCGGGCGTGGCGGGCGACTGGAAGCGCGGTCGCTTCGCCCCCGTGGCGGCTGCGCTCGGCCGGGTGGGGTTCTGGTCGCCTGCTCGTCCGCCGGTCCCGCTTCAACCCCTGGGAGTTCTCGGTCATGAACGTGGTGAGCTTGCGGCCCCTTCAGAACACGGCATGGCGTCCGGCTGCTCTGGCGCTGGTCGACGCATTGAAGCGGCGGGGCCTGGACGCGCAGGTGTACGGGCATGGCGCGGTGCGGGCGAGCAACCCGGCCGGTGAACCCGACCCCGACGACCCGCGCGGAGCGTTGATGCATCCGGGGATGCGGCAAGAGGTGCTGTGCCGTCGCCACAAGGGCGTGCTGTGGTGGCTGTGGGTGTGGGCCGGACCGACCCGTCAATCTCCGCCGGAGTTGGAGCCGTTGTGCCCGCTGCTGGAGACCGATACGGCGGCGGACCGAATCGCACACGTTCTGGCGGTGCCGTTCACCAGCTCGCCGGACGGCGGCGGATCGTGATGGGTGCGGTTCCCGTAGTGCTGCCGGACGGGATGAGCGGGCGGCCGGTCGCCGCGCAGATCGAACGCGAGTTCTCAGGGGTGTGGGCCTGGTACGGGGAGGCCACCGGTTCGTGGTGGGCGATGGTCCGGCTCGGGGATGGCGCTCGCCTCGTAGAGGCGCTCAACCCTGACGAACTGCGGGACGCGATCGTCCACGCACGGGGCTGGCCCTGGCCCCGATGATGTGAAGCCCGCCGACGTTGGCGGCGAACTGGGTGGCCCTCGGGCCTGTCCGCTGGGGTGGCTTCGGCGGTCGGGCTCGGGGGCCTTGCTCGTTGCGGCTGGAGCGTAGGTGCAGTTCGCGGGCGTGACGTCGGAACGGAAGGAAGCTACAGTGCCAGAGAGATTCGCTTATGCGGTCAAGCGTGAGAGTCGTCAGGTGGTCGAGATGTCGAGCTTGGAGTTCGAGCCCCCGAAGTACGCGCGGGTAGTGCTGGAGTTGCGGCGCCGGATCGAGAACGGGGACTACCCGCCCGGTTCGATGCTGCCGTCTGAATCGCAGCTCGTGCGGGACTTCGCGGTCGGCCGGACCACGGTGGTTCGTGCTCTGCAAATGTTGCAGCAGGACGGGTGGATCACCCGTGAGCACGGGCGCGGCTCGTTCGTGAAGGGCCGTCCTGGTCCTGCGGCGCGGGCCTCGCGTCCGGGCCTTGCGGTGCTGGACCAGCCGGAGACCTCATCGGGTGTGAGCCTTTTGGAGGTCGGGACGGTTCCGGCTCCTGCACCGGTCGCCGGCCTGCTTGGCCTCGATGGCGGAGCGCGGGTGCTGGTGCGTCGGTGGGCGACCGTGCGGGAGGGGCTCGTCTCGGAGTTGGTGACGTGCTGGTTCCCGACAGAGTTGGCGTATGGCACCGACCTGGATAAAGAGACGGCTCTGCCGGTTGGGCTGCGGGCTCATCTGCGCACTGTGAAGGACGTGCGCGTCGACCACATCGCCGAACGGCTGTCGGCCCGGCTGCCGTCCAAGGATGAGGCCGAGGCGTTGCAGCTCAAGAGGTCTGAGCCGGTGCTGACAGTCTTGGCGAGCATGCATGACGCCTCCGACTCGGTCTGCTTCGTGGCCGAGGTGCTGCTGCCGGGGTCGCTGCATGAACTGGAGGACGTCTACAGCGTCCCCGATTGATGGCGCCGGGGCAGACTCGATATCGCCGGGGCTGCGGCGGTGTCGGCTGCCTTGTCGAGCAGAGTGGGAGTGCTTGTGAGCTGGTTGCCCCCTGAGGAGTACGTGCGGACTCTCCCCAACGCCACCATGTACGCGGCGCTGTACTTCACCGATACCGAGGGCAACCCGCTCGCTCTGCGCTCGGCGCACGGTGTGGAGGCTTGGCAGTTTCCGGGCGGCAACGTCGAGCACGGCGATGCCACCCCGTTCGCTACGGCGGTACGTGAGTGCCGCGAGGAAACCGGCATCGAGTTCGCCGGGCCGCCGGCTTTGCTCCTAACGCACTTCATCCCGCCTCAACGGGGCTGGCCGTGCGCGAAGATCGGGTTCGTCTTCGATGGCGGGATGCTCACGGCCTCCGAACTCGGCCGGATCGTCTTGGACTCCTCCGAGCACACCGATTGGCTCGTGCAACCGCTCGGAACCTGGAAGACGATGATGAGCCCGCGCCTGTTCGCCCGAGTCGAGGCGCTACACGAGGCGCGGAGTAGCGGGTC
Source organism: Spirillospora sp. NPDC000708 (assembly GCF_040299565.1). Lineage (NCBI taxonomy): Bacteria > Bacillati > Actinomycetota > Actinomycetes > Streptosporangiales > Thermomonosporaceae > Spirillospora > Spirillospora sp. NPDC000708. Next base: position 56,058 of record NZ_JBEPCJ010000052.1, on the reverse strand, counting down.
TGCGGCGTTTCTCTGTGAGCCCGAAGTGAATGTGACGTAGACCACTCTCGCAAGGAAGCTTGTTCGGACGAGTGGCGAGGTACATTCAATCCACATCCACTTGACCGAACAAGCGGTCAGGCGAACGTCTGGAGGTGTCCGCCATGGCGGTGCAGGGTCCGTTCAAGGTCGCGTTCGGCGACGTGTTCCCCTACGGCGCGTTCGTCAAGGGCGGCGTCGAGCCGGTCCGCGACTTCGACCGGTCGAGCCGGGAGAACTTCGTCCAGGGCCGCGACAAGGACACCGGCGAACTGGTCTGGTCGGTCGAGGTCCTCGACGCCGACCCGGCGTCCAAGGGGACGTTCAAGGTCAAGCTGATCGCGCCCGTCCAGCCGATCCTTCCGGAGGCTCCGGCGGGGTTCCCGTTCGTGCCGGTGGAATTCGACGGGCTGACGGTCACGCCGTACGTCAACAGCCAGAACAACCGGCTGGCCTACTCGCTCAAGGCGGCGGGGATGCGCCCGGCGGCCTTCAAGGGCGGCGCGGGCCGGACGTCGACCAAGGACACGGCGGCGAAGGACGCGGCCTGATCCCGCGAATGGGTGGGGCGGCTGGAGCTGGTACCTCCGGCCGCCCCGCTTCTCTCCCCTCCAACCACACGAAGAGAAGAGGTGTCCAGGCTATGGCCTGGGAGTTCCGCAAGCTCGGTCCCGGTGAGAACGTCGCCGTTGAAGCGCAGCGTGACCCGTTCGCGGCGCCCAAGTGGGCGCCTCCGGTGTGGCACATGCCCGAGGGCCTGGTGCTGCTCGTCAACCTCGTCCGGGCCGTCGTCCGGACGGTGGTGTTCCTGGTGCGCAACATCGTCCCCGTGTCCATCGCCGGTGGGCTCGGCTGGCTCGGCGTCCGGTACGGGTGGGCCGTCCCGCTCGTCGTCCTGGTCCTCGTCGCGGTCGGCCTGGCGGTGTGGGCGGCGCTGGACCGTCCGTCCTTCGTCCGCTACGCCGCTCGTCCGGCCCGTGCCCGGTGGCGGCTGGTCATGGTCTACCGCCGCGACTGGCAACCCGTCCTCGTCACCACCGGACTCACCAAAACCCACAAAGGCCGCGAGTATCTCCCGTCCCTCGTCCGCGTCCGCTGCGGTCCGACGTCGGACCGCGTCCTGGTGAAGATGCTCAAAGGGCAGGCTCCGGACGCTTGGGAACGGGTGGCGGTCAACCTCGCCCACGGCTTCGGCGCGACCCTCGTCCGCGTCCGGGAGGGGGACCGTCCGGGACGGATCTGGCTGGAGTTCGTCCGCAAAGACGCCCTCGCCGTCCCCATCCCCGCCCTGCCCGTCCCCGACGCGGCGGACGTCGACCTGCGGGCGCTGGAGATCGGACGGGCCGAGGACGGGTCCCCGTGGCGGCTGCGGCTCCTGGGAACCCATGTGCTCATCGCGGGCGCGACGGGGGCCGGCAAGGGGTCGGTGATCTGGTCGACGGTCCGCGCGCTGCTGCCGCTGATGCTCGCGGGCCTGGTCGAGGTGTGGGCGGTGGATCCCAAGCGCATGGAGCTGTCCTTCGGCCGCCCCCTCTTCGAGCGCTACGGCCGATACAGCGACGACCCCAAGGGCGGCATGGTGGAGCTGCTGGAGGCCGCGGCCGAGAACATGAACGCCCGTGCTGAGCAGTTCGCGGGCGTGACGCGCTCGTTCATGCCGACGCATGAGCACCCGTTCCGGGTCGTGATCGTGGATGAGTTGGCGTTCCTGACCGCGTACTGCCCCGAGCGGGACCTACGCAAGCGGGCCGAGTCGGCGCTTGCCGTGCTGACCTCGCAGGGGCGGTCGGTGGGGTACTGCGTGATCGGGGCGCAGCAGGACGCGCGGAAAGAGGTCAACAACCTGCGCAACCTGTTCCCCGACCGGATCGCGCTGCGGCTGGACGAAGATGAACAGGTCGACATGGTGCTGGGCGATGGTGCCCGCGACCGTGGCGCCCTGGCCGACCAGATCTCGTCCGTCCCCGAGGTCGGCGCTGGGGTCGGGTTCGTCCGGCTGGAAACCGTCCCCGATCCGATCCGCGTCCGGGCCGCCTACGTCTCCGACGACGACATCCGCGACATGGTCGCCTTCGGCCTCCCCGTCCTCAACACCGGGGAGGCTGCGTGACACAGCTCCCCCTCGACGGCTCGGAGACGCCCGCGGCCGAGTCGACGTCGGAACCGGTGGTGAAGACCCTCGCCCCGCTGGCGCGGGGTGTGCTGGAAGCGGTCGCGGTCGAACACGGCGTGTGCGTCCGGCCCGTCCCGATGCGGCGGGTCGACCTGAACACGGGTGCGGCCGAGGTGGTGTACGTCCCGTGCGGTCACACGCTCGCCTCGGTGTGTCCCTCGTGTGCGGAGCGGAAGCGGAAGCTGAGGGCGGTGCAGTGTCGGCAGGGCTGGCACCTGGCCGATGAGCCCGTCATCACCCGCGCTGACCCGGACAAGGAACAGCGGGCGTGGATGGAGCTGCGGTCGCAGGCGCAAGCGGCTCGTGACCGTGCAGCCGAGGACGGTACGGCGGACGGGGAAGGGCCGGAGTTCTGGGACGCCGTGCTGCGTGACCTCGATATCGAGATCGAACGCACCGGCGTGCGGGGCTCACTCAAGACCGGTGAGGATGCCAGGGGCCGGCGGACCCGGTCGACCCGGCGGCGGCAGGATGCACCGGATCTGCCTCGCCGTCCGGTCGACTCCCGCACGGTCGGCAAGGTGTTCCGGGGCAAGGACGGTAAGACGTTCCGGCCGTCGCTGTTCCTGACCCTGACGCTGGACTCCTACGGGCGGGTCCGCTCGGACGGAACCCCGGTCGACCCGGCTACCTACGACTACGCGCGGGCGGCGCGGGATGCGCTGCACTTCTCCAAGCTGGTGGATCGGTTCGTGCAGAACCTGCGCCGGTTCGTCGGCTATGACGTGCAGTACTTCGCGGCCGTCGAGCCACAGCGGCGGCTTGCTCCGCACCTGCACATGGCGATCCGCGGGACCATCTCCCGCACCGAACTCCGCCAAGTCGTCGCGGCCACCTACCACCAGGTGTGGTGGCCCTCCACCGATCGCGTCGTCTACTCCGGGGATCACCTCCCCGTATGGGATGACGCTGCGGGAGAGAACGGCGGCTACCTCGACCCCACCACCGGCGAAGTCCTCCCGACCTGGGATGACGCGCTGGACGCCATCGGCCTGGACGAGCACGCCGAACCCCTGCACGTGGTGCGGTTCGGGCGCCAGATCGACGCGCAAGGCGTCCTGGCAGACTCGGCGGACTCCCGGCGGTGCATCGGCTACCTGACCAAGTACCTCGTGAAGGGTGTGGCCGAGTGCCACGAAGCGGAGACCCCCGCGCAGCGTGAGCACGTCGACCGGATGGCCGAAGCACTCCGCTACGAGCCCTGCTCTCCGACGTGCGCGAACTGGCTGCGCTACGGCGTCCAGCCCAAGAACCCCCGCAAAGGGATGGCGCCCGGCTACTGCAAGGGCAAGGCACACCGCCGCGAACACCTCGGCTACGGCGGCCGCCGCGTCCTGGTCTCCCGCAAGTGGTCCGGCAAGACGCTCGCCGATCACAAGGCCGACCGGAAGGCGTGGGCGCTGGCTCGGCTGGCTGAGGCGGGCATCCCCGTCTCCAACCCGGCCGACCCGCAAGCGGCCTACGTCTGGGAACGCGCCGGACCCGGCGACCCCGACGTGAGACCGACCGAACATCGGCTCCTCCTCCTGATCAACGAACGCATCCAACGGCGCCGCCAGCTCGACGCCGCGACCCAGAACACGACTCCTGAACTTTCGGCAACTGAGACCAGGAAGGCCGCCTGATGGCGAACAAGAAGGGCAAGCGCCGGTTCGGCAGCATCCGCAAACTGCCCTCGGGGCGCTTCCAGATCAGGTATCCGGGACCGGACGGCAAGCTCCGCTCGAACGGGACCACCTACGCGACCGAGCGTGAGGCCGAACGCGCGCTCTCGCTGGTCGAAGCGAAGCTCGTCACGGGCGACTGGACGGACCCCAAGCGAGCCAAGGTCAAGCTCTCGGAGTACGCGGCCAAGTGGATCACCGAGCGGCCCAACCTGCGGGCTCGAACGGTCGAGATCTACGCGGGGCTCCTCCGCCGCCACATCACGCCGTATCTCGGCAATCTGCCAATCGGGAAGATCGACACGGCGGCCGTCCGGGAATGGCGGGCCACGCTCCTGGAAGCGGGCGTAGGCGCGTCCGAGGTGGCGAAGGCGTACCGGCTGCTGCGGGCCGTGCTGATGACCGCGACCGATGATCTGATCATCGCGCGCAACCCGTGCCGGATCAGAGGGGCCGGCGAAGAGAAGCCGGACGAGCGGCCGGTCCTCACGGTCGCCCAGGTCTTCAAGCTGGCCGAGATGGTTCCGGATCACTTGCGTGCTCTCGTGCTCCTCGCGACGTTCGCGAGTCTGCGGTGGGGCGAGGTCGCAGCGCTCCGGCGCATGGACCTGGACCTCAACGCGCGTACGGTGACCGTCCGGCAAGCACAGGTCGAGTTGGACACGGGCGAACTGATCATCGGGCCGCCCAAGTCACGGGCGGGCCTGCGGACGGTGGCACTCCCCCGAGCGGTCATCCCTTACCTGCGGCGGCATCTCGGCAACTTCACCGACCCCGAACCCGAAGCGCTGATCTTCACCGGTAAGCGCGGCGGCGTGCTGCGGCGGGCCAACTTCCGGCGGGCGACCAAATGGACCGAGACCGTGGCCAAGCTCGGTGTCCCCGACCTGCACTTTCATGATCTTCGGCACACCGGAAACACTTTCGCGGCGGACTCCGGCGCATCCCTCCGTGACCTCATGGAACGGATGGGTCATGACAGCGTGCGGGCCGCGCTGATCTACCAGCACCGGACGGCGGGCGGGAACCGCGCGATCGCTCAGGCGATAGACGACAAGATCAACAACGAGAACCCGGATGACGACGACGGGACCGCCGGAGGGCTCGCGCGCGTCGGCTAATGGCACGCTAATGGCACGAAGACCCCGTTCCTAGATCAGGAACGGGGTCTTTTGGCTGGTGGGCGCGGACGGTTTCGAACCGCCGACTCCTCGCTTGTAAGGCGAGTGCTCTACCCCTGAGCTACGCGCCCGCGTGCTCGTGACCGGGAAAGCGTACCCGGTTCGGCGGGACGATCGCGAAACGGTGCGGCGGATGCGGACGTCCGTGACCTCGGGGTGGGCGCCGGGGCCGGGGCGGCGCGGTTCAGGAGGCGGGGGCGAGGCGGGTGAGGGCGGCGGCGAGGCGGTCGGCGGACGGGTCGGCGAGGTTGCCGAGGAGCTTGAGCGCGAAGCGCATCAGCGCCGGGTTGCCGAGGCCGGCGCGGGTGGCGGCGCGCATGACGCGGGGGTTCTCGATGGCGCGGGCGAAGGCGCGGCCGAGGGTGAAGGGGCGGCCGTTGGCCTGGCGGATCGCGGACGGGTAGGTGTACAGGATCCGTTCGCGCCGGCCGGGGGTGGGGGCGGCGAGGGCGGTCGTGATGGTCTCGGCGGCGATGCGGGCGGCTTCGAGGGCGTAGGCGATGCCCTCGCCGTTGGACGGGTTGATCATGCCTCCGGAGTCGCCGGTGAGCAGGAGGCCGGGGAGGTAGTGGGGGCGGCGGGTGTAGCCCATGGGGAGGGCGGCGCCGCGGAGGGGGGACGTGGCGTTCTGTTCGGTGAAGCCCCAGTCGGGCGGTGTGCGGGCGAGCCAGCCGTCCAGGAGGCGGCGGTAGTCGGCGTGCGCGGTGCGGAGGAGGGCGACGCCGACGTTGCAGGTGCCGTCCCCCATTCCGAAGACCCACCCGTATCCGGCGGGGACGAGGTCGAGCCACGCTTCGAGGTACGGGTCGTCGTGGCGGGGGCTGCGGTAGTAGCGGCGGGCGGCGGTGCCGATGGGGCGGTCGCGGCGGGGGTGCAGGCCGAGGGCGACGGAGAGGCGGGAGGACGCGCCGTCGGCGGCGACGACGACCGGCGCGCGGTGGTCGCCGGCGTCGGTGCGGACGCCGGTGACGCGGCCCGTCCGGTCCCGGAGCGGGGCGGTGACCTTGGTGTTCTGCGACAGGGTCGCTCCGGCGGCGACCGCGCGGCGGGCCAGGATCTCGTCGAAGTCGTGGCGGGTGCGGGTCAGGCCGAAGGGCGGGTAGGCGCCGTCGGACGGCCACGGCAGTTCGAGGAGGCGGTCGCCGGCGATCAGGCGGAGCCCGCGGTTGCGGAACCAGCCGGGGGCGTCGATGTCGACGCCGAGGTCCAGGAGTTCGCGGACGGCCCGCGGCGTCAGGCCGTCGCCGCAGACCTTCTCGCGGGGGAACGCGGACTTCTCCAGCACGTGGACGTCGAGTCCGGAGCGGGCGAGGTGGCAGGCGGCGGCCGAGCCGGCCGGCCCGGCTCCGACCACGATGACGTCGGGCATGCCGACATCGTGCCCCGGCGGCCGGTTCCGAATCAGGCCCCGTGGTCGAGGTGGCGGTTGAACCAGTCGGCGGCCCGCATGGTGACCTCCTCCAGCGCGCCCGGCTCCTCGAACAGGTGGGTGGCGCCGGAGACGATGTGCAGTTCGGCGACGTCCAGGTGCTGCCGGGCCTGCTCGTTGAGCGCCAGCACCTCGGGGTCCGCGCCGCCGACGATCAGCAGGACGGGCGCCCGCACCCGCGGCAGCGACGGGCCGGCGAGGTCGGGCCTGCCGCCCCGCGACACCACGGCGCCGACGTCGGGCCGGGCCGCCGCGGCGGCGAGCGCCGCCGCCGCGCCCGTGCTGGCGCCGAACAGCCCGATCCGCAGCCCCGCGGTGTGCGGTGCGGACTCCAGGCCCTCGGCCAGCGCGTCGACGGTGCCGATCAGCCGCGACGTCAGCAGCTCGATGTCGAAGCGGAGCGCGGCGGTGACCCGGTCGACCTGCTCCTCCTCCTCGGTCAGCAGGTCCAGCAGCAGCGTGCCGATCCCGGCGGCGTTCAGGCCCTCGGCGACCGCGCGGTTGCGGGGGCTGAGCCGGGAGCTGCCGCTGCCGTGCGCGAACACCACCATGCCCGCCGGGTCGTCCGGGATCGCCAGGTCGCCGTTCAGCTCGGCGTCCGGGAGCCGCAGCGTGATCATGTGTTGGGGGGTTCCGCGCTGATGTCGGCGAGCGCCGAGCGCTCGTCGCGCTGGACCGCGAGATCGCCGATGGACACCATCCCGATCGGGCGGTCGCCGTCGACGACGGGGAGCCGCCGGACGGCGTGCCGGCGCATCAGCCGGACGGCCGCGTCGGCGTCCTCCTCCGGCGCCACCGTGACCATGTTGGTGCTGCAGATGTCGCCGACCGTGGTGGCGCCGACGTCCTTCTGGACGGCGACGGCGCGGACGACGATGTCGCGGTCGGTGACCAGCCCCCGCAGGCGTCCCTCGTGGACCACCAGCACGTCGCCGATGCCGTGCCGGCGCATCAGGTCGCTCACCGTGATCAGGGTGGTGTCCGGGGACACCGCCACCGGCACCGGCGTCATCACTTCGTTCACTCTCTGGGCCATGGGCGAGCCTCCCCCCTCCGGGGCTCGCCTACCCAGCGCCCGCGCGGATATGTCCGACACTTCCGAGCGGACGCCCCGGCGGGGTCAGGACGAGGAGTCCGGGCCCTCCTGCTCGGCCAGGAACCGCTCGAACTGCGCGCCGAGCTCGTCGGCGGTCGGCATGTCCTGCGACTCGGCGAGCAGGCTGTCGCGCTCGGCGGCGCCGGCGAACGCGTCGTACTGCTGCTCCAGCGCCCGCACGACCTTCTCGACCTCGGCGTTGCCGTCGACCTGCTCGGCGATGTCGGCGTCGGTGGCCGCGGCGGCCTCGCGGAGCCGCTCGGTCGGCAGCACCAGCCCGGTCGCGGCGACGACCTGCTCCAGGGCGGCGACCGCGGCGGCCGGGTAGGCGGACTGGGCCAGGTAGTGCGGGACGTGCACGGCGAGGCCGAGCGCGTCGTGCCCCGCCTCGCCGAGCCGCAGCTCCAGCAGCCCGGCGGCGCTGCCGGGCACCTGCACCTTGTCGAACCAGGTGTTGCGGGTGATCAGTTCGGGGCGGGTGGCGTGCGAGGTGACGCCGACCGGGCGGGTGTGCGGCACGCCCATCGGGATGCCGTGGAAGCCGACGACGAGCCCCACGTCCAGCCGCTTCACCAGGTGCACCACGGACTGCGTGAAGCCCTCCCAGAGCCGGTCGGGCTCCGGACCGGACAGCATCAGGAACGGGCTCCCGACGTCGTCGCGGAGCAGCCGCACCACCAGTTCGGGCGCGTCGTAGGACGCCCAGTGGTCGCGGTCGAAGGTCATCGTCGGGCGGCGGGCCCGGTAGTCGATCAGCGAGTCGACGTCGAAGCGGGCGATGACGCGGTGCTCCAAGGCCTCCAGGAGGTGCTCGCGCACGAGCTGCCCGGTGGATCCGGCGTCCACGAAGCCGTCGAGGCTGTGCAGCAGCACCGGGCCGGTCATCTCCGGCAGGTCGGTGTCCAGCTCGTACAGATCCTCAGGGTTCAGCAACTTCTCCCCCACATCTCCATGTCGATGGTCTCAACACTAGGACATGCGGAGGCGAATCCCTTGATTCACTGTGATCGGCGTCTCACCCGCCGTCCGCCGTCACTGGAACACCCGGCTGGTGAGGAAGTCGTCCGGTTCCAGGGTGGTCAGGGCGGCGCGGTCCACCTCTCCTGCGGCGGCCAGGAGGCGGTTGGCGTGGCGGAGGCGCGCGCGCTCGATCGCGTTGCGGACGGACCGGGCGTTGGCGAAGCGCGGCTGGACGCGGCGCCGGTCGAGGTAGTCGCGGAAGACGGGTTGGGTCTCCGGCGCTAGGACGTACCCTTCGCGCTCCATCATCAGGTGCCCGATCGCCTCCAGCTCGTCCGGCTTGTAGTCGGGGAAGTCGATGTGGTGGGCGATGCGGGAGCTCATGCCGGGGTTGGACGAGAAGAAGGAGTCCATGCGGTCCTTGTAGCCGGCCAAGACGACGACGAGGTCGTCCCGCTGGTTCTCCATGACCTGGAGCAGGATCTCGATGGCCTCCTGCCCGTAGTCGCGCTCGTTCTCGGCCCGGTACAGGTAGTACGCCTCGTCGATGAACAGGACGCCGCCCATCGCCCGCTTGAGGACCTCCTTCGTCTTCGGCGCGGTGTGGCCGACGTACTGGCCGACGAGGTCGTCGCGGGTGACGGAGACGAGGTGGCCCTTGCGGATGTAGCCGAGCCGGTGGAGCAGCTCGGCGAGCCGGACCGCGACGGTCGTCTTCCCGGTTCCGGGGCTGCCGGTGAAGCACATGTGCAGGTTCGGGCGTCCGGAGTCGATGCCGAAGCGCGCGCGGACGCGGTCCACCAGCAGCAGCGCGGCGATCTCCCGGATGCGGGTCTTCACCGGGGCGAGGCCGACGAGTTCGGCGTCGAGGGCGTCCAGGACCTCGTCGGCGTGCGAGTCGGCGCGCTCCTTGGCGAGGTCGACGCGGGCGCCGGGGGGCAGCGTCGGCGGCGGGGCGGACGGGGCCGGCGGGGCAGGCTCCCCGGCGGCGGGAGCCTGGGGTGGGGCCGCCGGGGAGCCGTTTTCGGAGGGTCGCATGCCGAATCCGGGACGGTCGCTCAACGCGGGTCCCCGTAGCGCTCGCCTTCGGGACGGTCCGTCGCGTAGGAGTGCAGCGTGTACCGGATGCGCCGGTCGGAGGTCTCCTCGCGGTCCAGGCGGAAGCCGGGCTCCACGGGCGGCCGCTGCACGATGAACGACAGCGCGGTGGTCTGGCGCCCGTAGTTCGCGTCGTAGGCGTTCAGCCGGACGTAGTGGTTCGGGTACGCCTTGCGGCATTCCTTCACCTCGTACAGGACGCCGGCGGGGTCGGCGAGGTCGAACATGGGCAGCCCCCACATCTCCCAGTAGGAGTTGCGCGGGTGCGGGTCGTCGGTGAACTCCACCGAGCAGGGCCAGCCCTGGTCCAGGGCGTAGGCGACCTGCTTGGTGATCTCCTCGTCGGTCAGCTCGGGCAGGTAGGAGAAGGTGCCTTGGGTGATCCGCATGTCACACGCTCCGAGGTTGGGGGTGGGTCCCGTCAGGGGGTCGGCGAGAACACAGCGGTCTCGACGGCGTCGGGGGTGTCGGTGGAGGCGTAGGTGAAGGTGATGTCGCCCCAGGTGGACAGGGCGATGTCCAGCTCGCGGCTGTTCTTGGCGGCGGCGCGCAGGATGTCGGGGCCCTCGGTGAGGTAGTCGCGGCCCTCGTTCCGCGCTTTGATCATCGCTTCGAGCGCGACGCGGTTGGCGGTGGCGCCGGCGGCGATGCCCATCGGGTGGCCGATCGTCCCGCCGCCGAACTGCAGGATCGAGTCCTCGCCGAGGTAGTGCAGGAGCTGGTGCATCTGCCCGGCGTGGATGCCGCCGGACGCGACCGGCATGCAGCCCGGCAGCGACGCCCAGTCCTGGTCGAAGTACAGGCCCTTCACGGGGTCGGCGGGCACGTGGTCGAGGCGGAGGGTGTCGTAGTAGCCGCGGACGCTGTTGGGGTCGCCCTCCAGCTTCCCGACGACCGTCCCGGCGTGGATGTGGTCGACGCCGGCGAGCCGCATCCACTTGGCGATGACGCGGAAGTTCACGCCGTGGTTCTTCTGCCGCGTGTAGGTGGAGTGCCCGGCGCGGTGCAGGTGCAGGATGACGCCGTTGCGGCGCGCCCACTTCGCCATCGACTGGATCGCCGTGTACCCGATGGTGAGGTCGATCATCACGATGACGCTGCCGAGGTCCTTGGCGAACTCGGCGCGCTCGTACATGTCCTCCATCGTCGCGGCGGTGACGTTGAGGTAGTGGCCCTTGACCTCGCCCGTCGCGGCCTGCGCGCGGTTGACGCCCTCCATGCAGTACAGGAACCGGTCGCGCCAGCGCATGAACGGCTGGGAGTTGATGTTCTCGTCGTCCTTGGTGAAGTCGAGGCCGCCGCGCAGCGCCTCGTAGACGACGCGCCCGTAGTTGCGGGCCGACAGGCCGAGCTTCGGCTTGACGGTCGCGCCGAGCAGCGGGCGCCCGAACTTGCCCAGGTACTCGCGCTCCATGACGATGCCGTGCGCCGGTCCCTGGAACGTCTTCACGTAGTGGGTCGGGATCCGCATGTCCTCCAGGCGCAGCGCCTTCAGCGCCTTGAACCCGAAGACGTTCCCGATGATGGACGACGTCAGATTCGCGATCGACCCCTCCTCGAACAGGTCGAGGTCGTAGGCGATGTAGGCGATGAACTGGTTCTCCTGCCCCGGAACCGGCTCCACCTTGTAGCACTTGGCCTGGTAGTTCTCGTAGGAGGTGAGCCGGTCGGTCCACACGACCGTCCAGGTGGCGGTGGACGATTCGCCCGCGACGGCGGCGCCGGCCTCCTCCGGTGGGACGCCCGGCTGCGGCGTGATCCGGAAGGCGGCGAGCACGTCGCTGTCCTTCGGCTCGTAGTCGGGCTTCCAGTAGCCCATCTCCGCATAGGGGATCACGCCCGCCGACCATCTGCCCGAACTCATCGCCGATCTCCTTCGCGTGCTGGGCGGGACGCGGCGGCTCCGTCCCGCGAAAGGACGGCATGCCCAGGGGAATGGGGGCGGAGCGCCGCGTTCCGGCCACGTGGAACCGTGACGCGTCGAGCTTCGCCTCCCGACACTTGCGCTGTCCATCAAGTGTTCTACGGTGACCATCAAGCATTCACTTGAACGAGGAGGCGGGACGTGACGGAGGCGCGGCTGCGGACGTTCGTCGCTCTCGCCGACACCGGGTCCGTGCGGGCGGCGGCGCTCCGGCTGTACGTGACGGAGTCGGCGGTGTCGGCGGCGGTGTCCGCGCTCACCCGCGACCTCGGCGTCCCGCTCGTCCGGCGGGTGGGGCGCGGTGTCCGGCTCACCCCGGCCGGGACCGTGTACGCCGGGTACGCGCGGCAGGTGCTCGGCCTGCTGGAGGAGGGGCGGGCGGCGGCGCGGGGCGCGGCCGATCCGGGGCGCGGGCCGCTGCGGCTGGCGGCGGTGACGACCGCCGCCGACCAGGTCCTGCCCGAGCTGCTCGCCTCGTTCCGGACGCGCTGGCCCGACGTCGAGCTGGCGCTGGAGGTGGGGCCGCGGCGGCAGGTGTGGAGCAGCCTCGCCGCGCACCAGGCCGACCTCGTCCTCGCGGGCCGCCCGCCGGCCGACGCCGCCGCGACGGTGCTGGCGACGCGTCCGAACGAGCTGGTGGTGGTCGGCGCCCCGGCGGTCGCCGACGGCTTCTCCCTGGCCCGGACGCCGTGGGTGATGCGCGAGCCGGGGTCGGGGACGCGGGCGTCGGCGGACGCCTACCTGACCGAGCGGGAGGTCGCGCCGCCCCGGCTCGTCCTCGGCTCGAACGGCGCGGTGATCGCGGGCGCGGCGGCCGGGCTGGGGGTGGCGCTGGTGTCGCGGGACGCGGTCGGCGCGGAGCTGGCCGCGGGGCGGCTCGTGGTGGTCGGCGCGCCGGGGATGCCCCTCGACCGCCCGTGGCACGCCGTCGCGGGCGCGGCGCCGACCCCGACGACGCTGCTGTTCGTCCGGCACCTGCTGGACGCGCCCGGATGGGCGGCCCCGGCTAGGGCAGGCTCCACAGGGGCACCGACAGCAGGATGAGGCTCACGCCGATCAGCGCGACGGCCACGGACCGCCCGCCGTCCCCGCCGCCGGGCACCGCCGCCGGACGCAGGACGCCGAGGAGGGACCAGCAGAGGCAGAGCACGGCGCCGGCGTCCATCGCCACGGCCAGCCCGATCACGCCACCATCCCCCTCTTTTCGTAGGGGCCAACACTAGGGCATACACGGCATGGGTCGCGCACGCGAAGAATCCGAGTGCAGTCGCTCACACCGGCGGCACGAGGCGCCCATGGCGGGGAGGCGACACGACAGAATCATGTTCGGTACAGATCCACGCTCGGTACCGGGAGAGGTGCGGCCATGACCACCGACCGTCCGTACGACATCGTGCTGTTCGGCGCCACCGGCTTCACCGGCGCCCTGACCGCCGAGTACCTGGCCGGGCACGCCGACCCGGGCACGCGCTGGGCGCTGGGCGGACGCAACCAGGCCAAGCTCGCCGCCGTCCGCGACCGGGCCGCCGCGATAGACCCGGCCTGCGCGGACCTGCCGCTGCTGCACGCCGACACCACGGACCCGTCCTCCATCGAGGAGATCGCGAGGTCGGCCAAGGTCGTCATCACGACGGTCGGCCCGTACGTCCAGTACGGCGAGCCTCTGGTCGCGGCGTGCGCGCGCGCCGGGACCGACTACGTCGACCTCACCGGCGAGCCCACGTTCGTCGACCGGATGTACCTCAAGTACCACGACGAGGCGGTCCGCTCCGGCGCCCGAATCGTCCACGCCTGCGGGTTCGACTCGATCCCGCACGACCTCGGCGCCTACTTCACCGTCAAGCAGCTGCCGGAGGGCGTCCCGCTGCACGTCGAGGGGTTCCTGCGCGTGCACGGCGACGCGTCGGGCGGCACGATCGCCTCCGCGGTCGGCATCTTCGCCGACGTGACCGGCATGGTGCGCGCCGAGCGCGAGCGGCGCCGCGCCGAGGGGCGGCCGGAAGGCCGGCGGGTCAGGATCTCCCGGCGGCCCGCGCCGCGGGCCCGCGTCGGCGGCGGCTGGACGCTCCCGCTGCCGACCATCGACCCGCAGATCGTCACGCGGTCCGCCGCCGCGCTCGACCGGTACGGCCCGGACTTCTCCTACGGCCACTACCTGGCGGTCAAGCGGCTGCCCGTCGCCGCCGGGATGGCGGTGGGCTCCGGCGCCCTGCTCGCGCTCGCGCAGCTCCCGCCCACCCGGTCGCTGCTGCTGCGGCTCCGCGCGCCGGGCGAGGGACCGTCCCCGGAGCGCCGCGCCCGCAACTGGTTCAGCGTGAAGTTCGTCGGCGAGGGCGGCGGGAGGCGGGTCGTCACCGAGGTCGCGGGCGGCGACCCCGGCTACGGCGAGACCGCGAAGATGCTCGCGCAGTCCGCGCTGTGCCTCGCCCACGACGACCTGCCGAAGACGGCCGGGCAGGTGACCACGGCCACCGCGATGGGCGACGCGCTGATCGCGCGGCTCACCGCCGCCGGCATCGCCTTCCGGGTGCTCAGCCGGAAGTAGCGCGCCCGGTGCGGCCGCGGCCCGGGACGGGGATGACCGCCTCGACGGTCGTGCCGACCCCGGGTCGGCTGGTGACGGTGACGCGGCCGCCCAGCAGCTCGGCGCGCTCGCGCATGCCGCGCAGCCCGTAGGAGTCGGTGCGCCGGGTCCGCTCCGCGCGCGCGCCTTGCGCGAACACCTCGCGCACCGCGAACCCCGTGCCGTCGTCGGTGACCTTCAGCCGGACCCGGTCGCTCGCGTGCTCCAGCAGCAGGTCCACGCACGTCGCCGACGCGTGCCGCAGGCTGTTGCCGACCGCCTCCTGCGCGATCCGGTACAGCGCGGTCTGCACGTGGTCGGGCAGTTCCTCCTCCAGCTCGCCCTCCACGGTCACGCTGACGTCGATCACGCCGGACGGTCCCGGGCCGTCCCCCGCCTCGCGGGCGAGCGTCGCCAGCGCCGCGGACAGGCCGAGGTCGTCCAGCACGGGCGGCCGCAACCCGCCGATCGCGGCGCGCGTCTCCGCCGCCGCCAGCTCGCACAGCTTCCGCGCGACCATGATCTGCGCGAGCCCCTCCGGATGGTGCTCGGGCAGCGCCCGCTCGGCCGCCGACAGGTGGAAGCCGAGGCTGGCCAGCCGCTGCGCGATGCCGTCGTGGATCTCCCGGCTCAGCCGGGACCGCTCGGCCTCCTGCGCCTCGACGGCCCGCTCGGCGAACCGCTCGGCGGCGTGCTCGCGCTCGCGGGCCGCCCGCAGCCGCCGGCACGAGCACAGCACCGGGGCGAACAGCTCCGCCAGCGCGGTGACGAGCGCAACGTCGTCATCCGGGCACGGGCCTGCGGAGCGGACGTCCACCACCGCGATCGTGGTGTTCCCGCTGCGGACGGGGATCGCGACGCCTCGTCCGTCCGTGTGTGCGCGGGCACGACCGTGCGCGGCCACCCAGCCGACGTCGCCCTCCCCCAGCGGGACGGCCGGGCCCGCCGACCATTCCAGCGCCCGCTCCTCGTCGTCCAGTACGTAGACGTCGCAGAACGTCAGCGCGCGCGCCGAGCGGACGACCAGCCCGGCCAGTTCCTCGGCCATCCGCGGCAGCTCGCGGTCCGAGCAGGCCACCGCCACGATCCGGATGAGCAGGTCGTTGCCGCGCCCGGCGAGCAGTTCCGCCGGTGAGGCCGGCGACGCGGGTGAGGCCGGCGACGGCGGCGTCACCGGAACAGCCCCTCGCGCAGCGCGACCGCGATCGCCGCGGACCTGTCGGTGACCTCGAGCTTGCGGTACAGCGCCCGCAGGTGGCTCTTCACCGTCTCCTCGCTGAGCACCAGCCGGGCCGCGATCGCCTTGTTGGACAGCCCGCCGACCAGCAGCGACAGCACCTCGCTCTCGCGCTGCGTCAGCCCCCGGTTCGCGCCGGGCCAGAACTCGCCGCGGGTCAGCCGGGCCGCCGTCACCGCCATCCGCCCGGCGAGCGTCGGGTCGACGACGGTCTCGCCCTGCGCGACCTCCTCCAGGCGCCGCACCAGCTCCGGGCCGTCCACCCGTTTCAGCAGGTAGCCGCCCGCCCCGGCGCGCAGCGCCTCGAAGACGTACTGCTCGTCGTCGTAGACCGACAGGAACACCACCCGCGCCTCGGGGACGCGGCCGGTGAGCAGCCGGCACAGGTCGAGGCCGCTCTCGGGGCCGAGCCGCACGTCCAGCAGGACGACGTCGGGGCGCAGCGTGGTGACCAGGCGGGTGGCCTCCTCCCCCGTCCCCGCCTGCCCGACGACGCGCACCCGCCCGGCGAATCCGGCCAGCATCGCCTGGAGTCCGGCGAGGATCATCTCGTGGTCGTCCACCAGGACGACGCGTACGGGGGCGCCCATTCCGGCACGATAACAACCCGAAGCTACTCACCAGTAGCCCCGCCGCGGCCGGGCCTCCCGCCATCTCACCCCCGCTCTCACCCGACCGGGGGACGCACCCGCGCCGCGACCGCCGTACTCTCCCTGTCGAAAACGGGATTCCGCAGGACGGAGGAGCAAGGTGCCCCATCGGATCGTGCATATGCTCCGGGCGCGCGGGTCGGGCCGCCGCCCCGTCATGCTCGCCATCGCCGGAGACAGCGCCGCGGGCAAGACCACACTGACCAGGGGGCTTGTACGGTGCCTGGGGGCCGAGCGGATGACGGCCGTCTGCGTCGACGACTACCACCGCTACGACCGGGCCGAGCGCGCCGGGAAGCCGTTCACGGCGCTGCACCCCGACTGCAACCACATCGACATCATGGAGCAGCACCTGCAGCTGCTCTCGATGGGCGAGCCGATCCTCAAGCCCGTCTACGACCACGCCACCGGCGAGCTCGTCCGGCCGGAACTGGTCGAGCCGCGCGACTTCGTGATCGTCGAGGGCCTGCTCCCCCTGCACACCCGGCTCGCCCGCGCCTGCTTCGACATCACCGTCTACCTGGACCCGCCCGAGCCGCTCCGGCACTCCTGGAAGGTCCGCCGCGACTGCGACAAGCGCGGCTACAGCCCCGAGCAGGTCATGGCCGAGCTCGCCCGCCGCGAGCCGGAGAGCGCCGCCTACATCCGGCCGCAGCGCAAGTACGCCGACATCGTCGTGCGGTTCGCGCCGGTCGAGGGCCGGCTCGACCCGCCCGGCACCCCGCTGTCCGCCGAGCTGCTGCTGCGCCCCACGATCGACCACCCCGAGCTCGCCGACGTGCTGGACGGCGCGTCCGGCGACGCCGACAAGCTGCTGCACCTGCGCCTGCACCGCGACGACGACGGGCGTCCCGTCGACGCCCTGCACGTGCACGGCTACGTCTCGCCCGAGGAGTCCCAAGTGGTGAAGAAGGCCATCTGGGAGCGCCTCGGCGCCCGCGCGGGAGCCGGCCTGCCCGACCCCGACGCCCTGGGCCGCCTGGGCGACGCCGGCACCAGCGACCCCCTGGCCATCACCCAGCTCCTCCTGCTCTACCACCTGCTCGACGCCGACCACCGCCAGGCGGCGTGAGACCCCGCGGGCGCGCGGGGAGGCCCCGGGGCTTGACCTGTGCCTCGGGCCGCGCGCACCGCGGCGGCCGGGAGAGCGCCCCCAGCGGGCGCGAGGGGCGCTCTCCTGGTCCTTTGCATTGCCCTTGGCGTCAGGCGCTGGGGCGCCTTCCTTCGGCGGGCAATGCGTGCGATCGCTGCATCGCTCCGACTCGCCCTGGGGGCTCGCTGCGCGATCGAGTTCTCGCAAGCTCGAACTCGGCTTCGCACGCGATCGCCAGGTTCCGGTCCGCGACGGCTGAGGTCAGGGACGGTCCAGTGCGGGCGGGTGCGGGGCTGAGGACGGAAATCGCCGGAGGCTAAAGCTCGTGCCAGGGGATCTGGGGCCGGTCGGGGGCGACGACCGCCAGGGACTGGCCGCCGCGGACCAGCTCGCCCGGGTCGGACGTCAGCCGGAACCGGGCGTTCGGACGGTGCGACTCGCCGACGGCGAGCAGGGTGCTGCCGCGGCGCAGCAGGAAGATCGCCACGTCCAGGCGCGGCCACTCGCCGGCGCCCTCGGGGACGTCCACGCGGTACAGGGTGCCGTCGGCGTCGAGCGTGCTGGCGAGGTTGTGGTAGATCGCGGCGACACCGGGGTTGCGGATCGCGACGGCGACCACGGCGGGGTCGTCGATGTCGACCGGCTCGATGTCCGGGCCGACGAGGGCGAGCGCCTCGGTGATCTCGGCGCGGCGGCCGCCGTCGTGCACGCCCGCCAGCAGGTGGACGGGCGGCTCCCCGTGCCGCCGCAGGTAGGCCGAGACGCCCAGCATCACCCGGACGGTCTCGTCGTCGGTGCGGCCGACCACCACGACCGTCCGCGCCGCCTCCATGCAGGCCCTCTGGTAGGCGGTGTCGTCGAAGGCGACCACGTCGTACAGCTCAGGGTCGGGGTTCTCGCCGGTCAGCTCGCCTGGCCAGAAGACCGTGACGACCGGGGTACGCGCGAACGCCGGGTCGGCGCGCAGCTGGGTGATGATGGCGCGCAGCCCGTCCCGCTCGTACCCGACGACCACGATGTGCCGCTTGACGTGCAACTGCGCCTGGCCGTTGGCCCGCATCGTCCTGCCCCTCGCCATCCAGAGCGTCAGCTCGGCGAACAGCACGAGCCCCGCGGTGAGCCCGGCCACGATCACGAGCACGCCGCCGATCCGGCCGCCCGTCGAGGACGGGTAGAGGTCGCCGTAACCGGTGGAGGTGCCGCTGACGACGAAGTACCAGATGTAGTTCCAGGGCCGCTTGATCTCGGCGCCGGGCTTCTCGAACACCGCGATCAGCAGCCAGCCGACCCCGAACGCCGCCAGCAGCACCAGGGCGGGCGCGCGCCAGGACCGCGCCGCCACGCGGTGCGCCAGCCGCAGCAGGATGATCGGCATTCGCGCAGCGTGCCAGCAGGCGAAATACCGCGTCAAGCCCGGAAATGCCCTGGAATGCTCTTGGATGCGACCACGGTGCGTGACCGGACCGCGCGGATGGCCGGAGGCGGCCATCCGCCGGGCTCCCACCGGTCGGCCTCGGGCCGGCCCGCCGGACGCTCGCCGGAGACCCGCCGGTCAGCCGGTCGGACGCTCGCCGGAGACCCGCCGGTCAGCCGGCCGGGCCGCGCCGCAGGACGCGGCTCAGCGCCGCCGCGACCTCCTCCGACAGCCCGCGGTCGTCCCGGCGTCCCGCGCTCGACGGCACCAGGTCGGCCGGTCGGGGATCGTCGCGGACCGCCTCCCGGGTGTGGCCGCAGTCGCGGCACTCGACCTCGCCGAGCCGGCAGACCAGCGCGGCGGAGCCGCAGACCGCGCAGCGGTCGAGATCGTCCGCCCAGTCGTGGGCGGTCTGGCAGCCGGGGCAGACCAGCACCTGGTGGTCCGCCCGGACACCGCGCCTCCACGGGCTCGCCCCGCGCACGGGGTCGGTCTGCCGCGCCCCGCAGCGGAAGCAGGGCATCACACCTCCAGGGGTGCGGGGACCGGAACCGGCCGCGGGACGCCGCCGCACGGCCGGGACCGGCCCGTTTCGCTCAGAGTCCGGCGAGCGCCTTGCGGTACTCGTCCAGGTCGCGTGCGTCCGGGATGGCGTTCACGACCTTCCAGCGGACCACGCCCTGCGCGTCGATGATGAAGGTGCCGCGCAGCGCGAGCCCCTTCTCCTCGTCGAACACGCCGTAACGCTGCGCCGTCCCGCCGTGCGGCCAGAAGTCCGACAGCAGCGGGAACTGGTACTTCTCCTGCTCGGCCCAGGCGCGCAGCGCGAACACCGAGTCGACCGACACGGCCAGCACCTGCACGTCGTCGCCGCCGAGGGTGGGCAGCTCGTCCCTGATCTGGCAGAGCTCGCCCGTGCACACGCCGCTGAACGCCAGCGGATAGAACACGAGGACGACGGTCTTCTCGCCCCGGAAGTCCGACAGCTTCACCGGTGTGCCGTGCTGGTCCTTCAGCTCGAAGTCCGGTGCGCTGTCGCCTACCTCAACCGACAAAGCCTCTCCCGCGGATCGTCCCCGCCCGGGCGGGGGTGTGGGCGCCCCCACGGGCGTGGGGACGGGCCCAGTCTGCCACCCGCCGCCGGAGCCGGACGGCCCGGTCGCCCGCCGCCTCGGCGGACGCCCGGGGCCGCGCGGCTACTTGCGGACCTTGGGCGCGACCAGCCGCGTTCCGGACCACTCCTTCGCGGCGCTGACGCTGCTCGTCTGCGACAGCCCGGCCGTCTGCGCGGCCTCGCCGATGTCGCTGGGCTCCACGTGCCCGTCCCGGCCCGCCTTCGGCGTCAGCAGCCAGATGTTGCCGCCGCCGGTGAGCGGGATCATCGCGTCGGTCAGGCCCTCGAACAGGTCGCCGTCCTCCTCGCGCCACCACAGCAGCACGATGTCGACCACGTCCTCGTAGTCCTCGTCGACCAGCTCGGTCCCCGTGACGGCCTCGACGGAGCGGCGAAGCTCCTCGTCGACGTCGTCGTCGTAGCCGATCTCCTGCACCACCTGGCCCGGCTTGAGGCCGAGCCGTTCGGCCAGGCTGCGCTCAGACTGCGCCTGACCCGCGGTCGCGCTCACGAAAGTCCTCCCATTGTCGTCAGTCCGCACGGTGTCCCGCGCATGTCTCGTATCCAGGCGCCATCTCGGGCGGCCCGTCCGCACCCGTGCGGTGTTTGCGGGACAGTCCACACAAGTGAGGGCCCCTAGCGCAAGTGTCTTCCCGGCTTTTGGTGGGCTCATTGGCCCGATCACGGCGACCGTCGTCACAGGATCTCCACAGAGGGTGACAAGAGACGGTCATCCCGGGCCCTCGGGAGGGGGCTATCCCCCCGTTCGCCCCGGTCATCCCCGGAGAAAGGACAGCCGGACCTGCCGATCCGGGTTGTCCACGTTCAGGTCGACCAGCGCCACCGACTGCCAGGTGCCGAGGGCGAGCCGGCCGCCCACCACCGGCAGCGTCGCGTACGGCGGGACGAGCGCGGGCATGACGTGCGAGCGGCCGTGGCCCCGCGACCCGTGCCGGTGCCGCCACCGGTCGTCGGCCGGGAGCAGGTCGCCGAGCGCGGCGAGCAGGTCGTCGTCGCTGCCCGAGCCCAGCTCGATGATCGCGATGCCCGCGGTGGCGTGCGGCACGAACACGTGCAGCAGGCCGTCGCCGCCGGCCTCGCCGGCGAACCGCTCGCACTCGGCCGTGATGTCGTGCACGACCTCCTGTGTACCGGTGGCCACCCGGACCACGGTGCTCTCCATGATCGCAGGTCTACCCCATCCGCGGCGCCGGACGCATCCCGGCGCGCGCGGATCCGGGCGGGCGTACCCCTGTCCGCTACCGGACGGGGTGCCCCGCGGCCTCGCGGGACTCGACGACGGCGTCCGGCCCCGGGTAGACGAGCGTCTGGTGGCCGTCCTCGAACTGGACCACATACGGCGGGCCTCCGCCGTCGCCGCGGATCTCGACGATCTCGCCGACGCGGTCGTGCTGGCCCACGACGGTGCCGTGGACGTGCAGCCGGTCCCCGATTCGCGCCTTCATGGCTCCCCTCCGTTCCTGTCGAAAAACGGGTCCTCGAAAGGTGCGTACCCCGGTTGACCGGGGAGAATGGTTACCGGTTGGTAGAGATGCGTTAGCCGTCACGAACGACGACGATGGATCACGAGACCAGGCGGTGAGACACCTCCGCCGGGGACCGCGGGACCGCCGAACGGCGGCCGGGTCCCCACCAGCAAAGACGGCAAGCACAGAGGGGATCCCGTGGCTTCCGGACGTCAACGCTTTTCGATCATCAGCGACGGCCTGCCGAGCCAGCTGCCGGACATCAACCCGGACGAGACCCGGGAGTGGCTGGAATCGCTGGACACGGTCATCAAGACCGAGGGCCGCGGCAGGGCCCGCTACGTGATGCTCCGCCTCCTGGAAAGGGCACGGGAACTGCAGGTCGGGGTCCCCGGGCTGCGGAGCACCGACTTCATCAACACCATCCCGCCCGAGTCGGAGCCCTGGTTCCCCGGCGACGAGCACGTCGAGCGCCGCATCCGCGCCTACATCCGGTGGAACGCGGCGATCATGGTGTCGCGGGCGAACCGCCCCGAGCTCGGCGTCGGCGGCCACATCGCCACCTACGCCTCGGCCGCGTCCCTGTACGAGGTCGGCTTCAACCACTTCTTCCGCGGCAAGGACCACGGCGAGTCCGGCGACCAGGTGTTCATCCAGGGCCACGCGGCGCCCGGCATCTACGCGCGCGCGTTCCTGGAGGGGCGGCTGCCCGAGGAGAAGCTCGACGGGTTCCGGCAGGAGCAGTCGCACCCCGGCGGCGGCCTGTCGTCCTACCCGCACCCGCGGCTGATGCCGGACTTCTGGGAGTTCCCCACCGTCTCCATGGGGCTCACCGCGATCGACTCGGTGTACCAGGCGCGGTTCAACCGCTACCTCTACAACCGCAAGATCAAGGACACCTCCCGCTCGCACGTGTGGGCGTTCCTCGGCGACGGCGAGATGGGCGAGCCGGAGTCGCTCGGCGCGATCGGCCTGGCCGCCCGCGAGGAGCTGGACAACCTCACCTTCGTCGTCAACTGCAACCTCCAGCAGCTCGACGGCCCGGTGCGCGGCAACGGCAAGATCATCCAGGAGCTGGAGTCGTTCTTCCGCGGCGCCGGCTGGAACGTCATCAAGGTCATCTGGGGCCGCGACTGGGACCCGCTGCTCGCCCAGGACGTCGACGGCGTGCTGGTCAACCAGATGAACACCACCCCCGACGGGCAGTTCCAGACCTTCTCGGTGGAGACCGGCGACTACATCCGGGAGAAGTTCTTCGGCGCCGACCCCCGGCTCCGCAAGATCGTCCAGCACCTGTCGGACGACGACCTGCGCAAGCTGTCGCGCGGCGGGCACGACTACCGCAAGGTGTACGCGGCGTTCAAGGCGGCCCGCGAGCACGTCGGCCAGCCGACCGTGATCCTCGCGCACACCATCAAGGGCTGGACGCTCGGCTCCGACTTCGAGGCCCGCAACGCCACCCACCAGATGAAGAAGCTCACCAAGGCCGAACTGAAGGAGTTCCGGGACCGCCTGTACCTCGACATCCCGGACTCGGCCCTGGAGGCGCCGCTACCGCCCTACTACCACCCGGGCGAGGACTCCGACGAGATCCAGTACATGCGCGAGCGCCGCGCCGCCCTCGGCGGGTTCCTGCCGAAGCGCGTCGTGCGCGCCAAGCCGCTGAAGCTGCCCGGCGACCCGGTCTACAGCGAGCTGCGCAAGGGCTCCGGCAAGCAGAACGTCGCGACCACGATGGCGTTCGTCCGGCTGCTCAAGGACCTGATCAAGGACGAGAACATCGGCGCCCGGTTCGTCCCGATCGCCCCGGACGAGTACCGGACGTTCGGCATGGACTCGCTGTTCCCCACGTCCAAGATCTACTCGCCGCACGGGCAGACCTACGACGCGGTGGACCGCAAGCTGCTGCTCTCCTACAAGGAGGCCGAAAGCGGCCAGATGCTCCACGAGGGCATCAGCGAGGCCGGATCGATGGCCTCCGCGATCGCCGCGGGCACCGCGTACGCCACGCACGGCGAGCACATGATCCCCGTCTACATCTTCTACTCGATGTTCGGGTTCCAGCGGACCGGCGACCAGATGTGGGCGCTCGGCGACCAGATGGGCCGCGGGTTCCTGCTCGGCGCCACCGCGGGCCGCACCACCCTCACCGGTGAGGGCCTCCAGCACGCCGACGGCCACTCCCCCCTGCTCGCCGCCGCGAACCCCGCCTGCGTCCACTACGACCCGACCTGGTCTTTCGAGCTGGCGCACATCACCAAGGACGCGCTGCGCCGCATGTACGGCTCGTCCGACGAGCACCCGCAGGGCGAGAACGTCTTCTACTACCTGACGGTCTACAACGAGCCCTACCAGCAGCCCGCCGAGCCCGAGGGCCTCGACGTCGACGGCCTGCTCAAGGGCCTGTACCGGTTCCGGAGCGCGCCGGAGGTCTCCACCGGCAACGGGGAGCCGCCCCGGGCGCAGATCCTCGCGTCCGGCGTCGGCGGCCGGTGGGCCCTGGAGGCCCAGCGGATGCTCGCCGAGGACTGGGGCGTCGCCGCGGACGTCTGGTCGGCCACCTCGTGGAACGAGCTGGCCCGCGAGGCCCGCGAGTGCGACGAGCAGAACCTCCTCAACCCCGACGCCGAGCAGCGCGTCCCCTACGTCACCCGGACGCTCGACAACGTCGCCGGGCCGATCGTCGCGGTATCGGACTTCATGCGCGCCGTACCCGACCAGATCGCGCCTTGGGTGAACGGGGACTTCACCTCCCTCGGCACCGACGGGTTCGGGTTCTCCGACACCCGCGCCGCCGCCCGCCGGTTCTTCCACGTGGACGCCGCGTCGATCGTCCTCGCGGTGCTCACCCGGCTGGCCCGGCACGGCGAGATCAAGCCGGAGGCGCTGCCCGAGGCGATCCGCCGCTACCGGCTCGACGCCGCCGTCAGCGACGTCTTCGCCGGCGGCGTCGGCAGCGCCGAGAGCAACACCGGCGGAGACGCGTGATCTCCCAGGGGAGCGATATCCACCGGGGGGACGACCCCCCGAGCCCCCCGGCTGCGCGGCTCGCCACCTCCTCGCTCCGCTCGCTGGCGCTCGCTGCGCTGCGGGGGCGCGGCGCGCCGGGCATCCCGCTGCGCTCGCTGGCGCTCGCTCCACGGGCTGTCCCGTGACCGGTGGCTGAGGTTCGGGCCTCGCGGATGATCGCGGAGGTGTAGGCCGCGATCACCGCCGAGGCCGCCGGACGGCCGTCAGCGGCGGCCGTCAGCGGGCAGGGCGAAAGGGCCCCGGGTTCTCCCGGGGCCCTTTTCCGTGCTCGCGGTCAGGGCGTGGGCGGCGTGAAGACGGCGAAGCGGTTGCCGGACGGGTCCTGGAGGTGCGCGAACCGCAGGCCGTCGGGCGTCGTCACGCTGGGGACGGCGACGCTGCCCCCGGCCTTCTCGGCCTGCGCGCACGCCGCGTCCACGTCCTCGACGAGGACGAAGAAGACCGCGTGGTTCTGGGACGCGTCGGGCACGTGCGCGACGCCGCCGGCGGGCTCCTCGGCGCCCTCGTAGCTGACGAGGTCGTAGCCGTCGCTCTGCGGGTCGGACGTGAACCTCCATCCGAACATGTCGCCGTAGAAGCGGCGGGCCTCCTCCGGCGCGTCGGTGCCGATCTGGAACCACGCCACGGTGTTGAACGCGGGAATGCTCATCCTTCTCCTCCTTCGAACGCTGCTGGAATCAGCCTCGGGGAGTCCGGCGACAGCCCCCTGTCGGAGTTTCCGAACAAGTTCCGGCCGGCCGACCGGAACTCCGCCCACACGACCGTGCCCGGCCCGTCCGGCCGGTATCCCCAAGCGCGGGCCAAGGCGTCCACGATCCGCAGTCCGCGCCCGCTCTCGGCGCCCGTCTCCGCCCTGACCTGCGGACGCCCGCCGCCCGCCCCGTCGTCGGCGACCTCCAGCCGCAGGCGGTCGCCCCCGGCCAGCAGGGTGACCGTCACCCGGCCGCCGCCGCCGGAGGCCGTGTGCGTGACGGCGTTGCAGACCAGCTCGCTCACAACCGTCACCACGTCGTCCAGGCCGGGATGATCCGGAGGCAGCATGTCCCGCAGGAACCGCCGCGCGTGCCCGACGGACCGCCGGACGCCCGGAAGCGTGAGCGCGCCCACCACGACCAGCCCGCCGGGGGCCGTCCCTCTGTTCTCGGGCGCTCCCATCATGCGCCTCCCCTCGATTCGGAAACGCCCGCCACATTCGCCGCTCGTGGGCCTCCCGGTACCGGCTCTGAACGTTTCCCGACTGAACGTTCAACCGGTCACCAGTACGACACGCTCGGTGACATTCTTGAAGGATGCCTTCCGGTCACGCCCCCACGGTCCGGCAGCGCCGGATCGGCTCGGCGCTCCGCAAAGCCCGCGACCGCCACAACCTGACCGTCGCCACCGTCGCCCGCCGCTTCGGCCGCTCCCAGGGCTGGATGAGCATGGTCGAGAACGGCCTCCAGGCCATCGCCCCCGACGAGCTCAGCGACCTCCTCGACCTCTACGGCATCGAGGACGGCCCCCTCCGCGAATCCCTCCTCCACCTCGCCACCCACCGCCGTGGGACGTGGGAGCGAGCATGGGAGGGCCGCATCTCCGCCGCCGCTCTCGACCTGGCCAGCTTGGAAGAGGACGCCGACGTCATCCGCACCTTCCAGCCCAATCTCGTTCCAGGGCTGCTTCAGATTCCCGACTACAACCGAAAACTGATCGCCATTGGACCTGCGAAACACAACGCCAAAGCGCTGGTCGACTTCCGACTGTCGCGCCAGCAAGTCCTAAGCGCCCCCAATCCACCCCGCTACATACCGATCATCTCGGAAGCGGTCCTCCACAATCGGGTCGGCGGCGACCAAGGGATCTTGCGTAGACAGCTTCAGCGGCTGGGCGAGGCCGCCCGACTCAAGCACATCGACTTGCGGGTGCTCCCCCGCGAAGCCAGCGAGTACCTCTGGCTCATCACTCCGTATCACCTTCTTTCCCTGCGGCCACCCGGACGGCTCACCGTCTCTGTAAGCGATCAACTCAACAAGAGCACCTTCGTCGAGGACGAGGAGGAGGTCGCGGCACACGAGGAGATCTTCGCACTGCTGCTCTCAGCAACCTTGAGCAGAACCGCTTCGCTGGCGCTGATCGACGAGGTAGCGTCGCATTCATGAACACTCCCGAGCCGCCTCAGGCCGATTGGCGCAAGAGCACTTACAGCGGCGGCGTCGAAAATGAGTGCGTCGAGGTCGCCGATCTCAAGAGTCACGTTGGCGTCCGCGACAGCAAGAACCCCGCCGGTGGGCACCTCACCCTCACTCGCCGGGGCTTCGCCGACCTCCTCGCCCACCTGCGGCCATGATCACCCCAGTCCACTGGCGCAAGAGCACCCACAGCGGCGCGAACGAAGGCAACTGCGTCGAGGTCGCCGACCTGAACAGCAACCGGCATCCGTGACAGCAAGGACCCCGGCGCCGGACACCTCGGGCTCACCCGGCGGGACTTCAGCGCGCTCGTCGCACACCTGGTGTCAAGGCCGTGACCGTCCAAGCCCGCTGGCGCAAGAGCAGTTACAGCGGCGGCGACGAGGGCGAATGCGTCGAGGTCGCCGACCTGAATGGCCACGTCGGCGTCCGCGACAGCAAGAACCCCGACGCCGGACACCTCACCCTCACCCGACGGGACTTCGCCGCACTCCTCACGCGCCTGGCGCAGCGGACGGCATAGGTTCGCGACGGCGAGCCGGCTTGAAGTGAGGCTCGGCGGTACGTCCGGCGCAGACGGTCAACATGCACCGCGGCGGGCATCGGCGTCATGCGATGGCGGCTGCGTGGATGCGCGTGGTGAGCACGCCCAGGCGCCCTCCCTCACCCGAAGTAGCGGTGGTGGGCGATGGGGTGGATGGTCAGGCGGCCCAGCCGGTCGACGGCGGGGGTTCCCAAGAGGAATCGCCTTCCTCTGGTGAGTGCCACGTCCGCGTGGGATCGCTCGGCCAGGGCGGATCACCGGTTCGAGGCGGTGTGTTGATGGGTGGCAGGAGCCGGTAGACCCAGCGCCCGTCCGGATCCTTGCCGATGGCGATCTGGTGGGGCTTGGCATGCTTGAAGCGGTTGTGCCAGCCGCAGGTGAGGGCGAGTTGGTCGATGTCGGTCGGCGAGTTCCCGAGTGCCCAGCCGTGGACGTGGTCGACCTCGCACAGCGTCCCGGGGATCTCGCATTCCCGTACCGCACACGACGGATACAGCGCCTCCAGTACCTGACGCTGCGCCGCGCTGGCGAACCGCTGCCGATGTCCCAGGTACAGCGGGGTGTAGCCGCGTCCCAGCAGCAGGGGCGACACCCCCGCCGCCAGTGCGATGCGGCGGGCCTGCGCCGCCGGGATCGGTGTCCCGTCGGTCGACCGTGCCGGTGCGTCGCCGCCGGTCAACGTGTCCAGGTCGCAGAGGACGGTGACCTTGGTGGCCTGGTGCCCGCCCGACAGCACACCGGACAGCGCCGCCGCCGTCCGCTCCGCCACGTCGCGGCGATCGGCCGGTCCGGCCGGTTTGACCAGGGGCCCGAGGGCGCCGTCCCAGATTGCGGCGTCCTCGACGTTCAACCATCCCCTGATGTAGCGACCGCCGTCCAGCGACCGCGTCGAAGTGATCCAGGACCGCTCGTATCCCCGCTTGACGTCGTCGGGTGCTCGCCCGGTGCCGTCGCGGTCGGCGATGACCTCCCGGATCCGCCGCCCGAACGCGGCCACCTTGCCGGGAGAGAACCCGTCGCCGGCCATCCGCAGCAGGGTGACCTCTGCGGTGGCGCAGTCGGTGTCGCCGAGGCGGGCGACCGAGTCGGCGACGGTGGCGGCGTAGCCGTAGGACAGGTCCCCGGCCGCCAGCCGCTCGGCCACGTGCGGGAGACGGTGCCGTTGACGGGCGAGGGTAAGGCGTTCCTTGGCGCGGCTCTCGCGCATCCCGAGGCGTGAGCGCAGCCATGCCCTGGCGGAGGGATATCCCCATCTGCAATGCTCGCCGGCGGCGTCGACTCGACCGACGAATCCGGCCAACGCGCTTTCCTGCATATCGGCGGCGGCCCCGAGCTTCTCAGCCAACTCCAAGCAGGCGGCCGCCGAAGCGGGGGTCTGGCGGATGGCGAGTTCAGCGGCAATGACGGAGAGCGCGTTCACCAATTCAACGGTGGACGCGGCCTCAAGCTCGACCGTCACTGATTGCATAGGTAAAGAATACACTGCGTGTACGACGATTGGCGCCGCCGGAGCCAGATTCTGCAGGGTATTTCGCGCTCCAATGGCGCCGACTATTTGAGTGCACAGCCGCACGCCGCGCTCGCGAACCTCTTTCGGCGGCTCGGCCATTCAGTAGGCCGCCGATGGTTCCTGACGGAAGGCGGTGGTGGGGCGGCGCGACCAGGGGCGGGACACGCGGAGCCTGCCCCCACCACCGGTCCCGTACGCCAGCGCCACCCCACCACCCGAACACCCCTCTCGCCGTTCCCCACCAATCCGGTCGTCCCGAAGACAATGAACGCATCGCCGTCGGGCCAGCCAAGGACTCGCCCTACGTCAAGACGCTGGTCGACTTTCGACTATCTCGCCAGCAGGTGCTGAGCCAGCCCGAGCCGCCCCATTACGTGCCGATCATTGCGGAGGCTGTCCTGTATAACCAGGTCGGCGGTGATCGTGCGATCATGCGCGCGCAACTCCGGCGGCTTGGCGAAGCTGCCCGACTCTTCGCAACACATGAAATAACCTTCGAACTGCTACTATCTGCGACGCTGAGCAGAAGCGCTTCGCTGGAACTCATTGACGGGGCAGGGTCGCAATCATGAACACCCCCGGAGAGCCCCAAGCCCGTTGGCGGAAGAGCAGCCACAGCGGCGGCGACGAAGGTGAGTGCGTTGAGGTCGGTGACCTCGGCGGGCGCATCGGCGTGCGCGACAGCAAGGACCCCGACGCTGGGCACCTCGTCCTCAGCCATCGCGGGTTCGCCGCTCTCCTCGCTGTCCTGGGGGCGCGGGGCTGATCAGAGGGATTCGCCGTAGTGGTCTTCCTCCGCGTCGAACCTGCGTTGCTCGTCATCCCTGCGGATCTCCAGGCATCGCTTGCAGGTGGCCTCGCGCGGGTCGTCACGGACCTCGTCCGGGGAGACGTACTGGCGGCACAGCGTCTGGACGATGCCGTGCTTGTCCTTCTCCGGCAGGTGGAGCACCCGCTCCGCTGACGCGCTCATGATCGAGACGTTACGCCCGTCAGACGAATTCGAGAGGGCGGACGACGTAGTCGGACGGGACGTCCTCGTGCATGGCCTCGACGAGCCGTTCGGGGGCGGTCTCCTCCAGCAGGACGGCGCGGCGGACGCGGTCGGTGCGGAAGACGCGGCGGCCGCCGCGCTTGCGGCACCAGGCGGTCAGGTACCAGCCCTTGCTCGACGCGGTGAACGACACGGGCTCGACGTCGCGGACGGTCTCGGCGCCTGCCCGGTCGATGTAGGTGAGGCGGACGACCCGGCGGCTGAGGACGGCCTCCTCCAGCACGGCTGGCACGGACGCCGGGTCGTCGTCCCCGGCGGGGATCAGGAACCGGACGCGGGCCGCGAGTTCGCGGGCGGAGGCGCTGTGCTCCGCCGACATCGCGGCGACGATCTTGTGCAGGGCGGTGCGGGCGGACCGGGAGTACGGCGAGCCGCCCGCGCGGGCGAGGGTGATCGCGACGGCGACGGCCTCGGCCGGGGTGAAGTTCAGCGGCGGCAGCGTCCGGCTCTTGTCGAGGGTGTAGCCGCCGCCCCGGCCGACGTCCGCGTACACCGGCACGCCGGCCTGCTGGAGCGCGCCGATGTCGCGCTCGATCGTGCGGACGCTCACCTCGTACCGCGCGGCCAGCTCGCGGGCGCTCACCCGGCGCGGGGCGCAGGCCCGCAGCTCCTCAACCAGGGCGTACAGACGGTCGGTGCGGTTCACGTCGCGACCGTACGCGCCGCCTCCGACATTTCCGCGCGGACTTGACCCTGACGCAGCGTCAACCCCTCAGGCTGGCCGCCATGACGACCGATCAGGGCCAAGGGCCCGCGATCCAGGTGCGGGGCTTGCAGAAGTCCTACAAGGAGCTGCGCGTGCTGCGCGGCGTGGACCTCGAGGTGCGGCGGGGCGGCGTCTTCGCCCTGCTCGGCTCGAACGGGGCGGGCAAGACCACCATGGTGAGGATCCTGTCCACGCTGCTCAAGGCGGACGCGGGAACGGTGCGGGTCAACGGCTTCGACGTCGCGACGCAGGCCGCCAGGGTGCGCGCGTCCATCAGCCTCACCGGGCAGTTCGCCGCCGTCGACGGGGTGCTCACGGGGCGGGAGAACCTCGTCCTGGTCGCCAGGCTGAGGCATCTCGCGGACCCGGGCGGGATCGCCGACGGCCTGCTGCGGCGGTTCTCGCTGGCGGAGGCGGGCGGCAGGAAGGCGGCGACGTACTCCGGCGGGATGCGGCGGCGCCTGGACATCGCGATGAGCCTCATCGGGGACCCGCCCGTCGTCTTCCTCGACGAGCCGACGACCGGGCTGGACCCGGAGGCGCGCATCGAGGTGTGGCAGGCCGTCAAGGAACTGGCCGAGGGCGGCACGACCGTGCTGCTGACGACCCAGCACCTGGACGAGGCCGAGCAGCTCGCCGACCGGATCGCGATCCTGCACCAGGGCCGGATCGTCGTCGAGGACACCCTGGACGGGCTCAGGCGGCTGCTGCCTCCCGCCGAGGTCGAGTACGTCGAGAAGCAGCCCTCCCTGGAGGAGATCTTCTTCGCGGTCGTCGGAGCGGACGGCCGGACCCCCGTGGACGAGGAGCAGAGATGACCGCGCACTTCCTGGGCGACACCGCCGTCCTCACCGGACGGACCCTGCGGCACGTCACCCGCAGCCTGGACACCGTCATCACGACGGCGGTCACACCGATCGCGATCATGCTGCTGTTCGTCTACGTGTTCGGCGGCGCCATCCGCACCGGCACGGCGTCGTACGTGGACTACATGCTCCCCGGCATCCTGCTCATCACGATCGCGTCCGGCATCTCCTACACGGCGTTCCGGCTGTTCACGGACATGCAGAGCGGGATCTTCGAGCGGTTCCAGTCGATGCCGATCGCGCGGTCGGGCGTGCTGTGGGCGCACGTGCTGACCTCGCTGGCGGCCAACGCGGTCTCGGTGGCGGCCGTCATCGGCGTCGCGCTGCTCATGGGCTTCCGGTCGGGCGCGGGCGTGGGGGCCTGGCTCGCGGTGACGGGCATCCTCGTCCTGTTCACCCTCGCGCTGACCTGGATCGCCGTCATCCCCGGCCTCGCCGCCAAGAGCGTGGACGGCGCGGGCGCGTTCTCCTACCCGCTGGTCTTCCTGCCGTTCATCAGCTCGGCGTTCGTGCCGACCGGCACGATGCCCGGCCCGGTGCGCGCGTTCGCGCAGCATCAGCCGGTGACGTCCATCGTCGACACGCTCCGCGCCCTGCTCGCGCAGCGTCCGGTCGGCGGCGGCCTGTGGACGGCGCTCGCCTGGTGCGCCGGCATCCTCGTCGTCGCCTACGTGTTCGCCGGCATCACCTACCGCCGCAGGATCTCCTGACGGGGCGGCGGGAGGATCGGAGCATGCTGACGATCGGGCAACTGGCCGCGTACGCCGGTGTGACGGTGCGCGCGGTGCGGCACTACCACCAGATCGGGCTGCTGCCCGAGCCGGAGCGGGACGCCTCGGGGTACCGGCGGTACGGCGCGACGGCGGTCGTGTCCCTCATCAGGATCCGCACGCTGGCCGACGCGGGCGTGCCGCTGTCGCGGATCGGGCACATGCTCGAGGCCGACTCCGCGTCGTTCGCCGAGGGCGTCCGGCGGATCGACGACCGCCTGCGCGAGGAGATCGCACGGCTGGAGAGCAGCCGCGAGCAGATCGCGCGGCTCGCCGCCGGGGACGGCCTGGTGCTCCCGCCGGAGATCGTCTCCTATCTCGACCGGCTGCGGGAGCTCGGGGTGTCGGAGCGGATCGTGGAGGGCGAGCGGGACGGGTGGATCCTCGTCTCGGCCCGCTGGCCCGACCGCGTCCGCGCGTTCATGCCCGGGAAGTTCGCGCAGCTTGAGGATCCGCGCATCGTCCGGCTCTACCGGGTGCTGTCGGAGATCATCGAAGGGGATCCGGGCGACGACCGCCTCCTGGTGGAGGCCGCCGACATCATGGCCGGCCTGTTCGAGCAGGCGTACGCCGAAGGCCAGGCCGAGTTCGGCGGGACGGTCGGCGACCACCTGCCGTTCGACCTGCTGGAGTCCCTCGCGCTCGAGGCCGATCCGCGGGCGGAGCGGATGCTGGAGCTGATGCGCGAGCGCGGATGGAACGGCTGGACCCGGATGGAGCGCCTCCCGAAGCGTCCCGGCCGGCCTGCTAGAGGGCCCGCAGGAAGGCGATCAGGGCCTCGTTGACCTCGGCGGGGCGCTCCTGCTGCGTCCAGTGGCCGCAGCCGGGCAGCCAGACGGTCTCGCGGAGGTTGGGCACGAAGTCGGACAGGTGCTCGACCGCGTGCACGGCGCCGGTCGCGACGAGGTCGCGGTCGCCGGCGATGTAGAGGGCGGGCGGGCTGATCGGGGCGCGGTGCCAGGGAGCGGTGAGGTCCCAGTTGCGGTCGAGGTTGCGGTACCAGTTGATCGGCCCGGTGAAGCCGCTGCCGGCGTACTCGGCGACGTAGGCGGCGATGTCGTCGTCGGTGAGCCAGCCGGGGAGCTTCTCCGGTTCGGGGCAGGCGTCCAGCACCCCGCCGCCCTCCGGCGCGATCAGCGCCGTGCCGGGCCCGTCGCCGGACGCGGCGTACAGCATCCGGCGGAACGCGGCGGCGCGGTCGCGGTCGAACTCGGCCTCGGGGGCGTCCGGCTCCTGGAAGCGGACCATGTAGAAGCCGTCGCCGAACATCCGCCGCATCGCGGCGACCGGCGGCTTGGAGCTGCGCGGGCGGTGCGGCACCGACATGCCGACGACGCCGCGGACCTTGTCGGGGCGCATCTGCGCGGTGTGCCACGCGACGGGGGCGCCCCAGTCGTGCCCGACGACGACGGCGCGGTCGCGGCCGAGGGCCTCGATCAGGCCGACGGCGTCGCCCACCAGGTGCAGGATCGAGTAGGGGGCGGGGTCCGCGGGGCCGCCCGTCCGGGCGTAGCCGCGCTGGTCGGGGGCGACGGCGTGGAACCCGGCGTCCGCGAGGGCCGTGAGCTGGTGGCGCCAGGAGT
Source organism: Spirillospora sp. NPDC000708 (assembly GCF_040299565.1). Classification (NCBI taxonomy): domain Bacteria; kingdom Bacillati; phylum Actinomycetota; class Actinomycetes; order Streptosporangiales; family Thermomonosporaceae; genus Spirillospora; species Spirillospora sp. NPDC000708. Next base: position 22,726 of record NZ_JBEPCJ010000052.1, on the reverse strand, counting down.
ACCAGCACTCGGGGAAGCCGTGCAGCAGCAGCACGAGCGGGCCCTCGCCCGCTTCGGCGACGTGCATCCGCAGGCCGCTCTGCGACTCGATGAAGCGGTGCGTGATCTCGGCCATCGGAACCCTCTCGCCGGTCGGCGGACGCCGCGCCCAACGCTAGCCTCTCCCCAAGATCGAATACGAACGAGGATGCGGCGAAAGGGCGGCACGGGGATGTACGACGGGAGCCACGGGCAGGCCGGCGCCGCCGCAGAAGGGCGGGGACGGCCCGCGGTGGGGGCGGGCAACACCCTCACGATCACCTACCGGGACGCGAGCGGAGAGGAGACCTACCTCGCCAAGGTGTCGGGGCCGGGGCTCCCGGCCCCGTTCTGGCAGGTGTGGGAGGAGCTGCAGCGGCTCGGCGTGCCCGCGGAGAGCGTGTCGTCGGCGTACTCGGAGATCGAGCCGTGCCGGCTGCCCGGCTGCTACTGCGCCGTGCTCCTGCGCGATTTCGCCTTCCCGCAGGCCGACGTCTCGTTCGGGCGGCCCTACGGGGAGACCAGGAAGGAGCGGGACGCGGCCGTCGCGGCGAACGCCCAGCAGGCGGCGATGATGGCGCAGCTGGTGGGGCAACCCGTCCCGCCCGCGGCGTCGCCCGTCCCGGTGCCGGGCGGCGCGGAGGCTCCCCCGCTGGACGACGCGCAGCTCGGCCGGGTCCTGGCGTCCGCGTTCGGCCCGGAGGGCGTCCGCCGCTACCAGCGCGACGAGCTGGAGCGCATCGGCGTTCCGGCGGGGCAGGCGGCGACGCTCGCGGCGGCGGGCCTGCCGGCGAAGGTGCCGCACATCTTCCAGGCGTGGGCCGCCAAGCCCATCGCGGAGCAGCTGCGGACGCGGCGCAGCCCGCTGTCCGGGCAGGCGCTGGCCAACCTGGACCCGTTCGTCAGCATCGGCGGCGACGGGCACTGCTTCCTCAGCGTGATGACCGACGGCCCGCCGCACATCATCGGCCGCGTGTGGGCCGTGGACCCGATCACCGGGAAGACCCGGTTCGTCAACACCGGGCCCGCGGAGCTCGCGCGCTCGCTGGCCCTGCTCGCGCGCGGACGGCAGCGGATGCGGGGACTCGACCCGTACGCGGCGGGCGCGGTGGTGGAGAAGATCCAGGAGCAGCTCGCCGCCGTCGACCCGCCCGCCTTCCACGGCGAGGACCGCTGGTGGTCGCTCGTCGTCGAGCAGATGTGGAACGGGCTGCTGTAAGGGCCGTCCATACCGTTCGCCACGGGATTGTGTGCCAGGGCCACATGGGAGCCCGCGGCGGCGCTTCGTAGGTTCTGCGCATGACGAGCGTGACACCCCGGCCCGCCGCTTGGACGTCCGAGGCGCTGGACCTGTCGGGGAAACGAGCCCTGGTCACCGGCGGCGCGAGCGGCATCGGCCGCGCCTGCGCCCGGCTGCTGGCCGGGGCGGGCGCCCGCGTGCTGGTGGCGGACGTGGACGGCGACGCGGCGCGCGCGGCGGCGGACGAGATCGGCGGGGTCCCCCTGCACGCCGACCTCTCCGACATGGACGCGCTGGACGGCCTCGCCGCGGACGTCGACGTCCTGGTCAACAACGCGGGCGTCCAGCATGTGGCGCCGGTCCACGAGTTCCCGCCGGAGGTGTTCGCGCGGATCCAGCGGCTGATGGTGGAGGCGCCGTTCCGGCTCGCCCGTGAGGCGCTTCCGGGCATGTACGAGCGGGGATGGGGGCGGATCGTCAACATCTCGTCCGTGCACGGGCTGCGTGCCTCGCCGTTCAAGGCGGCCTACGTGACGGCCAAGCACGGGCTCGAAGGGCTGTCCAAGGTGATCGCGCTGGAGGGCGCCCCGCATGGGGTGACGTCCAACTGCGTCAACCCGTCCTATGTGCGCACCCCGCTGGTGGAAGGCCAGATAGCCGACCAGGCGCGCGCGCACGGCATGGCCCCGGACGAGGTCGTCGAGCGCGTCATGCTGGAGCACTCGGCGGTGAAGCGGCTGATCGAGCCCGACGAGGTGGCCTCGCTGGTCGGCTACCTGTGCTCCCCGGCCGCGTCGATGGTGACCGGGGCGTCCCTCGCACTCGACGGCGGCTGGACGGCGCATTGACAATGGCCCGTATGACCTGCGGCGTCTTCCTCGAACTCCTCGCCCGTGAGGCGTCCCCCGTCGAGTTCGAGGGGCCGCTCGTGCAGGCACGGGCACAGGGCGCCTCGGCGACCGTGCTGGCCGAACTGGAGGCGGCGAAGCTCGCGGCGCTGCGGGTCCGGTCGATCATGCGGCGGCACGCCCGGCGGGAGGCCGAGCTCGCGGCGCTGTTCGACACCGCGGGCGACCTCGCCGGGCTCCGCGACCTCGACGCGGTGCTGGAGGCGATCACGCGGCGCGCCCGGCGGCTGCTGAGCGCCGACATCGCGTACCTGACGCTGAACGACGACGAGCGCGGCGAGACCTACATGCGGGTCACCGACGGGTCGGTGTCGGCGGCGTTCCGGCGGCTGCGGCTGCCGATGGGGGCGGGCCTGGTGGGCCTGGTCGCGCAGACGGCGGTGCCGTACACGAGCGCGCACTACCTCGGCGACGAGCAGTTCCGGCACCGCGGGTTCATCGACTCGGCGGTGGCCGAGGAGGGCATCGTCGCGATCCTCGGCGTGCCGATGCGGCTGGGCAGCCGCGTGATCGGGGTGCTGACGGCGGCGAACCGCAGCGAGCGCCCCTTCGACCAGGAGGAGGTCGCGCTGCTGGGGTCGCTGGCGGCGCACGCGGCGGTCGCGATCGACAACGCCCGCCTCCTGGAGGAGACGCAGACCGCGTTGGAGGAGCTGAGCGCCGCCAACGAGGTCATCAAGGCCCGCAGCGCGGCCGTCGAGCAGGCGGCGCGCGCGCACGACCGGATGACGGCGGTGGTCGTCCGCGGCGGCGGCGTCGAGGACGTCGGGGCCGTCGTCACCGAACTGCTGGGCGGGACCCTGCACGTCCTGGACGCCGACGGCCGGCACCTGGCCACGACCGGGAAGGACTCTGCGGCCCTGAGCGACGAGGAGCTGTCCGGCGTGATGGCGTCGGCGCACTCAGCGCGCGCGCAGGGACGCACCGTGCGGCGCCGAGACCTGTGGATCGCCTCGGTCACGACCGGCGACGAGATGCTCGGCACGCTGGTGCTGCGCACCGCCGACGAGGTCTCCAGCGCCGACCAGCGCATCCTGGAGCGGGCCGCGCTCGTGACCGCGCTGCTGGTGCTGTTCCAGCGGAGCGTCACCGAGGCGGAGGGCCGCGTCCGCGGCGAGCTGCTCGACGACCTCCTGTCGGACCGGCGGACGGACGCGGACACGCTGGTCGTCCGGGCCCGGCGGGTGAACGTCGACCTGACCGCGCCGCACGTGCTGCTGTGCGCCCGGTACGAGTCGCACGACCACCGGCAGCGCGCCGCGTTCTGGGCGTCGTCGTTCGCGGCGGTCGAGCACGGCCTGGCCGCCGCGCGCGGCGACGAGATCGTCCTGCTGCTGCCGGGCGACCGCGCGGGCGACGCGGCCCGCCGCGTCGCCAAGGAGCTCGGCGCCTCGCTCGGCCGCCCCGCGACCGTCGGCGCGGCGGGCCCGGTGCGCGGGCCGTCCGGGATCACGGCGGCGCATCTCGAGGCGCGGCGCTGCGCGGACGCGCTGCTCGCCCTCGGCCGCCGCGGGGACGGCGCCGGAGCGTCCGAGCTCGGCTTCGTCGGCCTGCTCATCGGCGACGGCCGGGACGTCCCCGGCTTCCTCGACGGCACGCTCGGACCCGTCCTCGGCTATGACGAGCGGCGCGGCACGGCGCTCGTGCAGACCCTGGACGCCTACTTCGGCACCGGCGGCAGCCTGTCCCGGACGGCGGAGCGCCTGCACATCCACGTCAACACCGTCAGCCAGCGCCTGGAGCGCATCTCCCGCCTCCTCGGCGACGACTGGCAGTCCCCCGAGCGCGCCCTGGAACTCCAACTGGCCCTCCGCCTCCACCGCCTCTCCCGCTGAGGCCCCGCCCAGGCCCGGTCACGGCGCCGCCGTCCGGCCCGCGGGAGGACGGCCCGCCGGGAAATGCGGCGGGACCACCTGGGCCTGGCGGGCCAGGAGGTCGGCGAAGGCCGTGGTCAGACGGTCGGGCCGGGTGCGGGTATAGGCGGTCAGCATACGGCGGATCGAAGGGTCCGGGCGGAGGGCGACGCCGTCGAAGTCGGGCGGGATGATGTTGGCGGGCACCAGGGCGGGGCCGAGGCCGGCGGCCAGCAGGAGCGCGGCGGAGGTCTGCTCGGCGCGGACCGCGATCCGCGGCCGGAAGCCCGCCTCCGCCCAAGCGCGGTCGACCAGGTCGGCCAGGCCGTTCCCCGGGGAGTAGTGCACCCACGCGCGGTCGGCGAGGTCGGCGAGTGCGAGGGGGCCGGACGGGCTCGCGGCGAGGGGGTCGTCGGCAGGGAGCACGAGGGCGAACTCCTCGACGCCCAGTTCGCGGACGGGACCCTCCCAGCCGGCCGGCGCGGGGCCGACGGCGAGGTCCGCCCGGCCGGCGGCCATCGCGGCCTGCAGGTCGTCGGTGTGCGGGTACTCGCGGAGCCGGATCCGGACCCGCGGGTGCCCCCGCCGCCAGGCGCGCAGGACCGGCGGAAGGATGCCGAGGCTGACGGAGTAGACCACGGCGACCTCCAGCTCGCCCTCGTCCAGCCCCGCTGAGCGGCGGGCCACGGCGTCCAGCCGGACGGCCTCGGCGAGCGCGGCGCGGGCGTGCGGCAGGACCGCGCGGCCCAGGGGCGTGAGCCGCACAGCGCGCGGGAGACGTTCGAGCAGCGGGCCGCCCAGGGCGGTCTCCAGGGTCCTGACCTGGTGGGACAGCGCGGGCTGGGTGACGTGCAGCTGCTCCGCCGCCCGGGTGAACGAGCCGGTGTCGACCACGGTGACCAGGTACTCGAGCTGCCGCAGCGTTGCCATGAACAGATTCTATCGCTGTGGTAGAAAACAAGCCTTGGACTAATCAATGCAGGTCAGGCGAGAGTTATGGAGCAGGCCGGGAGGCGCGGGACGGCGCCTCCCGGCCGATCCCGACCCGCAGAGGAGCTCCCTCATGTCCATCCTTCACGGCCCGGCTCTCGACGGCCGGCGGCTCGTCGTCGTGGGCGCCGGCTCGCATACCGGCCGCCTGCTCGCGGGTACCGTCTCCGCCGCCGGCGCCGAACTGGTCCTGGCCGGACCCGACGTCCGCAAGCTGGAGAGGGCCGCCGGCGAGCTGCCCGGCCCGGCCGAGGTGATCCCGGTCGACCTCGCCGACGAGCGGTCGATCGCCGCGCTCGCGACCGCGGCGGGCCGCTTCGACCACCTGGTCTCCACCGCCGCGGTGCCCGCCAACGGGCCGCTCGCGGAACTCGACCTCGCCGACGTGCGGCGGGCGTTCGCGGCGAAGGTGATCGGGCCGCTGCTGCTCGCCAAGCACCTGGCCGGACAGGTCGCCGAGGGCGGCTCGTTCACCTTCTTCTCCGGCGTGGCCGCCTGGCGTCCCGCCCCGGCGCGGACGGTGATGGCGACGACCAACGGCGCGCTGGCCTTCCTGGTCCAGGCGCTCGCGGTGGAGATCGCCCCGGTTCGGGTCAACGCGGTCTCGCCCGGCATCGTCGACACCGGCTCCTGGGACGGTCTCGGCGCGGGCAAGGACGCGTTCCTGCGGGGCGTCGCCGAGCGCAACCCGGCCCGCCGGGTGGGCGGCCCGGACGACCTGATCAAGGCGGTCCTCTACGCCATCGACAACTCCTACGTCACCGGGACCGTGCTGCACGTCGACGGCGGCGGCCGTCTCGCCTGACGCTCAACGATCCAAGGAGAACCGCCCCCGCACGGCCGCGCGGCGCGCCCTCCTCGGGGTACACGCCGCGCGTCGTCATTGAGTCGGGGCTCAGACGGGGGTGGTGACCTTGGCGGGGGCCGGGTCGGGGCGGCGGCGGGCGGTGCGCTTGGCGAGGAGGTCCCGGGCGGTGCCCCAGACGCCGCGCCGGAACACCAGCACCACCACGATGAAGATCGCGCCGGTGATGATCCCGGTCTCCTGGAAGCCGGCCGTGGCGAGGTAGTCGTTCAGCTCCACGATCAGCGCGGCGCCGATCGCGCCTCCCCACAGGGTGCCGATGCCGCCGAGGACGACCATCATCACGGCCTGCCCGGACGTCGTCCAGTAGACGCCGTCCAGGGACGCGAAGCCGTGGCCGATGGCGAACAGACCGCCGCCCAGCCCCGACAGTGCCGCCGACAGGACGAACACCAGCAGCTTGTAGCGGTCGATGCTGTAGCCCAGCGCGCGCGCACGCGCCGGGTTGTCGCGGATGGACACCAGCACGCGGCCGAACGGCGACCGGACGATCCGCCACGCGACGAACAGGCCGGCGAGGATGAGCGGCAGCCCCGCGTAGTAGAAGTAGAACGGCTCGGACAGGTCGACGCCGAAGAAGTCCCTCGGGATGCCCTGAAGGCCGTTCTCCCCGCCCGTCACGTCCCGCCACTGGTTGGCGACGAAGTACACCATCTGCGCGAAGGCCAGGGTGACCATCGCGAAGTAGATGCCGCGCAGCCGGACCGACAGGAACCCGATCGGGACGGCGAGCGCCGCGGAGAACGCCGCGCCGCCGAGGACCGCGACCGGGAACGGCAGCCCGGAGTGGACCGCGATCAGGCCCGTCACGTAGGCGGCGGACCCCCAGAACGCGGCGTGCCCGAACGACAGCAGCCCGGTGAAGCCGAGCAGCAGGTCCACGGCGGCGGCGAACAGCGCCCAGCACGCGATGTCCATCGCGACCGGCGGATAGACGAACCACGGCAGCACCAGCGCCGCGACGAGCCCGATGACCAGCAGCACCGGCCGCCCGGCCAGCCTGGAAAGGATCACAGTGCCTCCTCCCTTCCGAACAGGCCCGCCGGGCGCCACAGCAGCACGGCCGCCATCAGGATGAACACCAGCGTCTGCGACAGCGACGGCACGTAGTAGTTCCCGAGCGCCGAGACGATCCCGACCGCGAACCCCGCGGCGACCGACCCGAACACCGAGCCGAGGCCGCCGATCACCACCACGGCGAACACCGTGATGATCAGGTCGGAGCCCATCAGCGGGTTGACCGCCCGCATCGGCGCGGCGAGCACGCCGGCGAACGCGGCGAGCGCGACGCCGAACCCGAACACCGGCGTCACCCAGCGGGCCACGTCGATGCCGAGCGCGCGGGTCAGCTCGGGCCGCTCGGTCGCCGCACGGACGATCATGCCGACGCGGGTCCGGGTCAGCACGACCCACACCGCCCCGCACACCACGACCGACACCGCCAGCACGAACACCTGGTAGGCCGGGTAGGTGAACAGGCCGAGGTCCAAAGAGCCGCCCAGCGCGGACGGCCGCGGATACGGCTGGGACTGCACGCCGTACTCCCGCTTGACGAGGTCCTGCAGGATCAGCGCGAGACCGAAGGTGAACAGGAAGTTGTAGAGCGGGTCGAGGGGCGCCAGGCGGCGGATGAACAGCCGCTCCAGCACCGTCCCGGCCACGCCCAGCACGACCGGGACGAGCGGCAGCGCGACCCAGAAGTTCACGCCCCACGAGTCCAGCAGGACGTAGGAGCCGAACGCCCCCAGCATGTAGAACGCGCCGTGCGCGAAGTTGACCACGCCGAGCATCCCGAAGATGACGGCCAGGCCGAGGGCGAGCAGGGCGTAGAACGCCCCGCCCACCAGCCCGTTGAACGCCTGTTGCAGCACGCCGGGCCGCCCTACGGCTTGCAGGCGGCGTCGGGCTGCTGGAAAGCCTGCGCCGCCGGGATCGTCTTGATGATCTTCTCGTAGTCCCACGGCTCCTTGACCTCGGAGCCGGGCTTCACCTGCGCGATGTAGGCGTCGTGGACGAGGAGGTGGTCCTGCGCCCGGATGGTCCCGGTGGCGGTGAACACGTCGTTGACCTGGTGGCCCTCCAGCTGCTTCACCACCCCGTCGGACTTGTCGGTGCCGCCGCGCTGCACGGCCTCCAGGTACTGCAGGGCCGCGGAGTAGTCCGCGGCGTGCACGGCCGTCGGGCGCTTGCCCGTCTTGGCCTGGAACTTGTCCGCCCAGGCCCGGTTGCCCTGGTTGGCGTTCCAGTACCAGAAGTCGGTGAAGCGCGTCCCGGCGAGGGCGTCCGGGCCGAGCGAGTGGATGTCGGTGATGAACATCAGGCCCGTCGCGAGCCCGACGCCCTTGTCCCGCAGCTTGTACTCGTTGTACTGCTTCACGAGGTTGACGAGGTCGCCGCCCGCCTGCATGGCGCCGAGCACCTGCGGCTTCGGGTTCATCCCGGGCGCCTTCAGCAGGAACGTCGAGAAGTTGTCGTTCGGGAACGGCGTCGGGTCGGACTTGACGACGGTGCCGCCGGTCTCCTTCACCGCCGCGGAGAACGTCTTCTGCATGTCCTGCCCGAACGCGTAGTCCGGGTAGACGATGTACCAGTTCTTCGAGCCGTCCTTGGTGACCTCGCTACCGGTCCCGTGGGCCAGCATGTAGCTGTTGTAGCCGTAGTGGAAGGTGTACTTGTTGCACTGCTTCCCCTCCAGCGCGGTGGACGCGGCTCCGACGTCGATGAACAGCTTCTTCTTGTTCTTGGCGACGTTCGCGACGGCGAGGGCCGCCGACGAGGTCGGCACGTCCACGATCAGGTCGGCCTTCTGCCGGTCGTACAGCTCCTGCGCCTTGGAGTTCGCGATGTCCGGCTTGTTCTGGTGGTCGGCGTCCACCACCTCGATCTTCTTCGCGACGGCCTTGCCGCCGTACTTCGCCTTGTAGTCGGCGACCGCCATCCTCACCGCCTCGACGGCGTTCTTGCCCGACAGGTCCGCGTAGACGCCGGACTCGTCGGTGAGGACGGCGAGGACCACCTTGCCGTCGCTGATCTTGCCCCCGCCCCCGCCGGGTCCGCCCGCGCAGCCGGCCAGCAGCGCTCCGGCGGTGGCGAGCGCCGCCGAACGTCGCACAAGTGTCATCGGGGTTCTCCCTGCTGTTCCGAGGTGGTTCTTAGATTCCGAGGTATTCGAGGAGTTCGCCCTCGCGGGCGAGGACCTCGTCGTTGTCCAGCGACTCCACGACGCGGCCCTCCGCGAGCAGGTGGTGGCGGTCGGCCACGGTCGCGGCGAAGTGCACGTTCTGCTCGATGAGCAGGACGGTGACGCCGGCGGCCTTGACCTCGCGCAGGATGGCGCCGATCTGCTGGACGATCAGCGGCGACAGGCCCTCGGTGGGCTCGTCGCACAGCAGCAGCCGGGCACCGGTCCGCAGCACCCGGGCCAGCGCGAGCATCTGCTGCTCGCCGCCCGACAGCTTCGTCCCGGGGAACCGGCGCCGCTCCCGCAGCCGCGGGAACGTCTCGTACACCCGCTCCAGCGACCACGGCTCGTGGGCGTCGTCCGGTCGCGCGACGGGCGGGAGGGTGAGGTTCTCCTCGACGGAGAGCGTCGCGAAGACGCCGCGGTCGTCGGGCACGTAGCCGAGCCCGCGGCGGGCCCGCTTGTGCGGCCCGAGCGCGGTGATGTCCTCGCCGAGGAACTCGATCGTCCCCTTGGCGTCCTTGTGGAGGCCCATGAGGCAGCGCAGGAGGGTGGTCTTGCCCGCGCCGTTGCGGCCGACCAGCGTGACGATCTCGCCCTCGTCGACGCGCAGCGACACGTCGCGCAGCGCCTGCGCCTCGCCGTACCAGGCCGACAGTCCGTCAATGCGCAGCATTGGAGTCTCCGAGGTAGGCGGTGACCACGCGCGGGTCGTGGCGGATCTCGGCGTAGGGGCCCTCGACGAGCACCCGTCCCTGCTGCAGCACGGTCACCCGGTCGGCGAGGCTGGAGACAACGCTCATGTTGTGCTCCACCATCACGACGGTCAGCGACCGGTCGCCGGTCTCGCGCACCCGCTGGATGAGCTGGACGGTGCGGTCGACGTCCTCCACGCCCATGCCGGCGGTCGGCTCGTCCAGCAGCAGCACCTTCGGGTCCAGCGCGAGAGCGAGCGCCAGCTCCAGCGCGCGCTTGCGCCCGTAGGCGAGGGTGCCCGCGGGCGTCGCGCCGTGACCGTCCAGGCCGACCTGTTCGAGCAGCTCGGCGGCGCGGTCGGAGAAGCGCCCGAGCGCCTTGTCGGACCGCCAGAACCGCCAGCCGAGCCCGGTCCGGCCGGCCAGCGCCAGCTCGACGTGCTGGAGCGGGGTGAGCTCCGCGAACAGGCTGGTGATCTGGAACGACCGCGCCAGCCCGAGCCGCGCGACGTGCTCGGGGCTGCGCCCGGCGAGCTCGTCCGAGCCGAGCCGCACGCTGCCCGCCGTCGGCTTCAGGAAGCCGGTGAGCAGGTTGAACAGCGTGGTCTTGCCCGCGCCGTTCGGCCCTACCAGCGCGTGCACCGAGCCCTCCGCGACGTCCAGGTCGACGCCGTCCACGGCCCGGAAGCCGCGGAACTCCCTCACCAGGCCCCGCGCCGCCAGAACCGGGGCCCCTGGGACGGGACCGGCCATGCGCCCTCCTCGCGTTCCTAGGGGTGACCCGGACCACTCCGGGCCGCCGTGACCGGGAACGCTAAATCGCGTCCGGAGACCGGACCATGTGAGGCGCACCCACATTCCGGCCGCCCGATACGGGTGTGACCCACATCACGTGCAGGTCACGGCCGCCGGCACATGCCGCCGCGCCCGGATATGTGGGCCGCGCACGTGGCCGCGCTCACGGGCGCTCACCACCATGACGGCACCCGTCCCCGCACCGGGGACCCGTCGAAGGAGCCGGGATGCCGAAAGTCCGCAGCCTCCTGACCGCCACCGCCTTCACCGGTGCCGCCCTGACCGCCGCCGCGCTCACCGCCGCCCTCCCCGCGCAGGCGCAGGCCCGCGAGTGCGCGCCCCGCGTGACGGTTCCGGGCGCGCAGAAGCAGGTCGCCGCCTGCCTCGACGACCTCACCACCGCGGGGACGGTCGCGTCCGGGCACACCGTCCCCGCCGACTGGGCGGGCCTGCAGTCCACCGCGACGACGAACCCCGCGCACGTTCCGGGCGTCCAGATCGACGGCTACTTCCCGGACACCTCGACGTTCAACACCAACAACGGCTGGAACCACGACGCCCAGTTCGTCATCCGGCTCCCGGAGCACTGGACGGGCGGCCTCGTCGTCGCCGGCCCGCCCGGCAACCGCCGCCAGTACGCCAACGACTTCACCATCTCCGACTGGGCGCTCTCCAAGGGCTACGCCTACGCCGCCACCGACAAGGGCAACAGCGGCACCGAGTTCTACAAGGACGGGAAGCGCCCCGGCGACGCGATGGTCGAATGGAACGACCGGCTGACCCAGCTCACCCGCGCCGCCAAGAAGGTCGTGGCCGGCCGCTACGGGCACTCGCCCCGCCGCACCTACGCCGCGGGCATCTCCAACGGCGGTTACCTCGTCCGTTGGCAGCTGGAGAACCACCCCGAGCTGTACGACGGCGGTATCGACGCCGAAGGCACGTTGTGGCGCGCGGACGGCCCGAACCTGTTCACGTACCTGCCGTCGATCCTGCGCGCGTACCCGTCGTACGCGGCCACCGGCGACCCGTCCGCGCACAAGGCGCTCCTCGACGCCGGCCTGGCGCCGGGCTCGGAGTTCCTATGGCCGTTCCACGACCAGGTGTACTGGGGCCTAACCCAGACCATCTACCGCGAGGAGTTCGACCCCTCGTACACGGGCGATGAAGCGGACTACAACTACGCCGCGCGCCCCCGCTCCGTCCACAATGCGGTGGCCCGCGTCGCCCTGACGGGCCGCATCCGCAAGCCGCTCATCACCCTGCAGGGCACCTACGACTCGCTCCTGCCGATCGGCACCGACTCGGACGTGTACAGCAGGATGGTCCGCGCGCGCGGCTCCGCGCTCTACCGCTACTACCGCGTAGAGGCCGCCAACCACGTCGACGGCCTCTATGACACCTATCCCGACAAGCTCCGCCCGCTGCTGCCGTGCATCCGCAGCGCGTTCACGGCCCTGGAGTCCTGGACGACGAAGCACCAGTCCCCGCCCGCGAGCGCGACCCTGCCCCGCCCGGCGACCGGGGACCTCGTCAACACGTGCTCTCTGGAGTCCGCCTCGTAGGGCGCCTCGTAATGCGCGCCTCGTAGGGCGCTCTGTCGGGCGTTCAGGCGCGGAAGTACGGACCGGCGTCCCCGCCATCTTGACGGTCCGCTCGCGCAGGTCGTACTTCAGCTCCTCGATCAGCGGGGCGCCGTCGCGCGGCGAGGGCCTGATGACCGGGGAGGCCGTGGTCGAGGGGTCGGGCGCCGGGATCAGGCGTTGCGGGACCAGGCGAGGAGCGCGTCGGCGGGCAGCGTGTTGACGACCCGGTCGGCGGGGACCGCGCAGCGGGCGGCGCGCTCGCAGCCGAAGTGCTGCCAGTCGAGCTGGCCCGGCGCGTGCGCGTCGGAGTCGATCGAGAAGCGGCACCCGGCCTCGACGGCGAGGCGCAGCAGCCGCTTCGGCGGATCGAGCCGTTCCGGACGCGAGTTGATCTCCACGGCGACGTCGTAGGCGGCGCAGGCGTCGAAGACCAGCGCCGCGTCGAACTCCGATTCCGGGCGCAGCCCGCCGCGCTTCCCGCCCGCCTTCACGATCCGCCCGGTGCAGTGCCCGAGCACGTTCACGCGCGGGTCCGCGATCGCCGCGACCATCCGCTTCGTCATGGCGACCCGGTCCATGCGGAGCTTGGAGTGGACGCTCGCGACGACGACGTCCAGCCGGTCGAGGAGGTCCGGATCCTGGTCGAGGGCGCCGTCGTCGAGGATGTCCACCTCGATGCCGGTGAGGATCCGGAACGGCGCGAGCTCCTCGTTCAGCTCGGCGACGACGTCCAGCTGCCGGCGGAGGCGGTCGGCGGACAGGCCGTTCGCCACGGTCAGGCGCGGCGAATGGTCGGTCAGGGCGAGGTACTCGTGGCCCAGCGAACGGGCCGTCTCGGCCATCTCCCGGATCGGCGAACCGCCGTCCGACCAGTCGCTGTGCGTATGCAGGTCGCCGCGCAGGGCCGCGCGCAGCGCGGCGGTCGTCTCGTCGAGCGGCTCGCCCTCGGTGGCCTCCAGCCGGCGCAGGTAGACGGGGGTCTCGCCGCGCAGCGCCTCCTCGATCACCAGGGCGGTGACCTTCCCGATGCCGGGCAGCTCGGTCAGCGTGCCGTCGCGCGCCCGGTCCCGGAGCGCGTCCGGTGCCGTCGCCTCGACCAGGTCGGCGGCCTTGCGGAAGGCCCGGACGCGGTAGGTCGGCTCATGCGCGCGCTCCAGCAGGAACGCGATGCGCCGCAGCGCTTCGACGGGCTCCACGCCCTGCACGGTACCCAGGTATGACGCGTACGTCGCACCGTGGTGGCATACGCGTCCGGCCGCGGTGTCTCTAGCCTGGGGCTCATGGCCGGGCAGAACGACGACGGCGCGCCCTCGGCGCCGAACAGCCTGCTGTGGGGCGTCCTGGCCGCGGCCGTCACCGGCCGGGCCGACCCGGTCCCGCAGGACCGGCCGTGGCCGACCCTGCTGCGCTGGACGCGGTTCGTCGGGATCGGGCGGCTGCCGTACGGGCTCGTCGTCAACGTCGTCGGCATCGGCCTGGCCATCGCGCTGGCCGCCGGGACGAACTCGCTGCTCGCGACGCCGCAGCCGGCGCGGCCGGGCGTGCACGTCGACGCGCTCGTGCGGCTGCTCGCGTCGATCGCGGTGTCGCTGCCGCTCGCGCTGCGCGACCGGCACCCGCTCGGAGCGTGGCGGCTCAGCTTCGTGGCGATGGCCGTCATACCGGCCGGCCAGTGGCTGACCGTCCCGTACCTCCCGGCGGGGACGTTCGCCGCGATCGTGTGCCTGTACACGGTCGCGGTGCGGTGCGCGCGGGACATCACCATCGGCGTGGGCCTGCTGTCGCTGGCCGGGGTGTGGGTCAAGGACGCCCAGACCGCGGGCGGAGCGACCGTCGTCCTGCTGCTCGCCCTGGTCGTCGGGTACGCCGTCCGGCTGCGCAACACCTCGCGGACGCAGCTGGCCGAGCAGCGCCGCGAGCTGGTCGAGCAGGAGAAGCGCCACCAGGCCGCGGAGGCGGTGCTGACCGAGCGGCAGCGGATCGCGCGGGAACTGCACGACGTGGTGGCGCACCACATGTCGATGATCGCGATCCAGGCGGAGGCCGCGCCGTACAAGGTCGAGTCCGTCCCCGACGAGACCCGCCGCGACCTGTCGGAGATCCGCGCGACCGCGCTCGACGCGCTCACCGAGATGCGCCGCATCCTCGGCGTGCTGCGCTCCGAGGACGGCGCCGAGACCGCGCCGCAGCCGAGCCTGGAACGGCTGGACGAGCTGGTCGCGCACGCGCGCGGCGCCGGGCTGACCGTCTCGACGCGGCTCTCCGGCGACCTGGCCGGGCTGCCGCCGGGCGTCGGGCTCACCGCGTACCGGATCCTGCAGGAGGCGCTGAGCAACGCGATGCGGCACGCGCCCGGATCGAGGGTGGCGGTCGCGGCGGTCCGGGAGGACGGCATACTGCGGCTCGGCGTCGTCAACGGCCCCCCGGGCGGCGGCCACGTCCCCACCCCCTCGCCCGAGGGCACCGGCCACGGCCTGATGGGGATGCGCGAACGGGCGGCCATGCTGGGCGGCGAGGTGTCCGCCCGAACCACCGTGGACGGAGGATTCGCCGTGAACGCCACCCTTCCGGTGAAGGCGCGGGCCGCGACGTGACCGTCCGCGTGGTGATCATCGACGACCAGGGCATGGTCCGCACCGGGTTCGGGGTGCTGCTGAACGCCCAGCCCGACATCGAGGTCGTCGGGGAGGCGGTGAACGGCGAGGAGGGGCTGCGGCGCGTCGCCGAGCTGCGGCCCGACGTCGTCCTGATGGACGTGCGGATGCCCGTCATGGACGGCCTGGAGGCGACCCGGCGGCTCCTCGACGGTCGCGGCGGCGGCTCGGGCGGGGACGGCGGCGGGGCGCCGAAGGTCCTGATGCTGACCACCTTCGACCTGGACGACTATGTCTACGAGGCGCTGCGCGCCGGGGCCAGCGGGTTCCTGCTGAAGGACGCGTCGGCCGCCGAGCTCGCCGACGCCGTCCGGATCGTCGCGGCCGGCGACGCGCTGCTGTCCCCGTCGATCACGCGGCGGCTGATCGCCGAGTTCTCCCGGCTGGGCGGGCCGCGCGCGCCGTCCCGCAAGCGGCTGGAGGAGCTGACCGAGCGGGAGACCGAGGTGCTCGCGCTGGTGGCGCGGGGCCTGTCCAACGGCGAGATCGCCGCGGAGCTGGTCGTCGCCGAGCAGACCGTGAAGACGCACTTCGGGCGCGTCCTGATGAAGCTCGGGCTCCGCGACCGGCCGCAGGCGATCGTCTACGCCTACGAGGTCGGCCTGGTCCGGCCCGGCGACTGACGCCCCGCGGGCACCCCTCCCGGGTATCGCCCGTCATACCGGGGTCGCACGCCGCAGGACCGCACCACCGGTTGATCCGCGCGACGGCGTCCGGTTCCTAGCGTCCTGGTCAGTGCTTCACCACTGACCAGGAAGGACCTCGGATGAGCGGCGCGCACCCGGCCCCCGGCCGGCGCACCAGGGCGGTCGCGGCCGCCGCCGTGCTGACGGTGACGGCCTCGACCACCGCGGCCGCCGGGCACGCCGAGGCGTACGCGGGCCCGGCGCGTCTCCCGGACCTGTCGGCCGCGACGCTGGACGCCCGCTACCAGGCGGCGGGCGCGGAGATCGCCCGGGCATGGGCGACGGCGCGGCGCGTCCGCGACCACGACCGGGCGCGGGCCCTGTCGGCGTTCCTCGCGCCGGGCCGCCGGTTCCTGTCGTTCGACGCGCGCGGCCGCGGCCAGGCCGTCGAGGTCATCGGCGACCTCGCGGCCGCCGACCGGATCGCGGTCGTGGTGCCGGGCGCCGACACCGCGCTCGCCAACTTCGACTCGCCGAAGTTCGTCGGCGGCGGCAGCCGCGCCCTGTACCGGCAGGCGCGCGCCGGCGCGCCCGCCGAGCGGATCGCCGTGGTCGCCTGGCTCGGCTACCGGCCGCCGCGCACGCTCAGCCCCGAGGTGCTGACCGGCGGCCGCGCCGCGGCGGGCGCCCGCGCGCTCGGCCGGTTCCTCACCGGCGTCCACCGCGTCAACGCGCGCGCCCGGATCGCGCTGCTCTGCCACAGCTACGGGTCCGTGGTCTGCGGGAAGGCCGCCCGCCACCTGGGCGCCGCGCCGGTGGACGAGATCGCCCTGTTCGGCAGCCCCGGCGTCACCGCGCACCGGGCGTCCGACCTCGGCACGTCCGCGCGGGTCTGGGCGGGCCGCGCCGGCGGCGACTGGACGCGGTACGTGCCGAAGATCAGCTTCGGCGGGATCGGGTTCGGCGCCGACCCGGTCTCGCCCGGGTTCGGCGCGCGGCGCTTCGACGCCGGGACGGGCCCGCACAGCGCGTACCTGAAGCCCGGGACCGTCGCGCTGCGCAACCTCGCGCTCATCGCGCTCGGCAGGGACGCCGAGGTGACCGGCTGAAACGGGCGTGCGGCGCGCCGCGGTCACCCCGGCCGGGATCCCCCACCGGCCCCGGATGGTAGAAAGGCCGAAGATGCCGCCGCCACCCAAGACGACCTCAAGGCGCGCCCGACGGTTGCGACGGGCGCTGGCCTGCGTGGTCTCCATCTCGGCCCTCATGCTCACCACCGCCGGGACCGGCCACGCCGACCCGTACGCCGCCCCCGCCGCCGTCCCGTCGATGGCGCCGTCGACCCTGGACGCCCGGTTCGCGACCGAGCGCCGGTCGATCGAGCAGGCACTGCGGACGGCGCGCAACGTCGGTGATGGGAAGCGGGCGCGCGCGCTCGGCGCGTTCCTGGCACCGGACCGCCGTTTCCTGTACTTCGACCCGCGCGGACGCGGCCAGGCCATCGAGGTCGTCGGCGATCTCGCCCGCGCGCGGCGGATCGCGGTGCTCGTCCCGGGCGCCGACACGACGCTGACCGCCTTCGACCGGCGGGGCGGCAAGCCGTGGTCCACGCCCGGCGGCGGGGCGCGGGCCGTCTACGCCCGGGCGCACTCGCTCACCGCCGATCCGGGCCTGGCCGTCGTGGCGTGGCTCGGCTACGCCGCCCCCAGGACCTTCAGCGGGGACGTCCTGACCGACCAGCGCGCCGACGAGGGCGCGGGCGAACTGCTCGACTTCCTCGCCGGCATGCGCCGCGCGAACCCCGCCGCCCGCGTCGCGCTGCTCTGCCACAGCTACGGCTCCGTCGTGTGCGGCCGCGCAGCGCTCCACCACCACGGCCATGGCTCGGCCGCCGCATGGGGGCAGGTCACCGACATCGCCCTGTACGGCAGCCCCGGCACGACCGCGTGGTCCGCCGCCGACCTGGCCGGCACCGCCCGCGTCTGGGCCGGACGCGGCGCCACGGACTGGATGGAGGACGTCCCGCACGTCCGCATCCTCGGCCTCGGGCTCGGGCCCGACCCGGTCTCCCGCGGCTTCGGCGCCCGGGTGTTCGCCGCGGGCTCCGGCGGCCACAGCGACTACCTCGCGCCGGGCTCCATCCCGCTGCGCAACCTCACCGAGATCGCCCTCGGCGACGCCTCCGCCGTCGTCCGCGGCTGAGGCCCGTTCCGCACTCGGGGACGGAACATCGCCGGTTCGGTGGCACCCTAAGGAGGTGGACACCGCAAGCGAGGCCGAGATCCGCGAGCAGACCACCCAGCGCCTGGAGAAGGCGATGGGGACGTTCGGCACCGCGGCGCTGACCAGCATGGAGGAGCAGCTCCCCTGGTTCCGGCGGATGCCGCCGGACCAGCGCTCCTGGATCGGGCTGGTCGCGCAGGCGGGCATCGCCGCGTTCGTGGAGTGGTTCAAGAGCAACGAGCGGACCCGGCCCGCCATCGCCGGCGAGGTGTTCGGCACCGCGCCGCGCGAGCTGCTGCGGTCCATCAAACTGCACCACACCATCGACATGATCCGGGTGATCATCGAGGTGGTGGAGACCCGGCTGGACGAGCTGGCCGCCCCCGGCGGCGAGGCCCAGCTCCGCGAGGCCATCCTGCGCTACACGCGGGACGTCGCGTTCGGCGCGGCCCAGGTGTACGCGCGCGCCGCCGAGACCCGCGCCGCCTGGGACGCCCGCCTGGAGGCCCTCGTCGTCAACGCGGTGCTGCGCGGCGAGGTCGACGACGGCATGCACTCCTGGGCGGCGGCGCTCGGCTGGACGTCCAAGCCCGTCACCGTGATCGCCGGATACACCCCCGAGGACGAGGAGCCCGAGGTCACCATCGACCAGATGCAGCTGGCCGCCCGGCGCGCCCGCGCCGACGTGCTGGCCGGCGTGCACGGCCACCGCGTCATCGTGGTGGTCGGCGGCGACGCCGACCCCATGGAGGCGGCCCGCCCGATCGCCGCCAAGTGCGGGCCGGGGCCCGTCGTGGTCGGCCCGAAGGTCGGCGACCTCTACGACTCGACCAAGTCCGCGCAGGCCGCGGTCGCCGGGCTGCGCGCCGCCGCCGGCTGGCCGGACGCGCCGCGGCCCGTCCCGGCGACCGAGCTGCTGCCCGAGCGGGCCCTCGACGGCGACGCCGAGGCACGCCGGTACCTGGTGGAGGGTGTCTACAACCCGATGCTCGCCGCCGGCGCGCCGCTGCTGGACACGCTCACCACCTACCTGGAGCAGGGTTCGTCACTGGAGGCGACCGCCCGGCTGCTGTTCGTGCACCCGAACACGGTACGTTACCGGCTGCGTCGCGTCACCGAGCTCACGGGCCTCGCGCCGACCGACGGGCGCAACGCGTTCACGCTCCGCATCGCCCTGGTCCTGGGCCGGTTCGCCGCCCGCCCGCCCCGCGCCTGAGGCGCTTGTAGGGGTCGTACAAAGGGCCCGGACCAAACTTCGTCGCGATCGGCATCGTGAGCGGAGGGGCGTTCGCGAAAGGCTGGACGCCGTGATTCTCCTCGCATCGCCCGGCCAGGGCGCCCAGACCCCCGGCTTCCTGCAGCCATGGCTAGAGATACCCGGAGTCGCCGACCGTCTCGCCTGGTGGTCGGCCGTCACCGGGCTGGACCTGGTCAGGTACGGGACGACCGCCGACGCCGAGGAGATCCGCGACACCGCCGTCGCGCAGCCGCTGCTGGTCGCCGCCGCGCTCGCCGCCTACGAGGTGCTCTACGAGGACGCCGTCCCCGGCGCCGTCGCGGGGCACAGCGTCGGCGAGCTCGCCGCCGCGGCGATCGCCGGGGTGCTGACCCCCGAGGCCGCGCTGGTGCTCGTCCGGGAGCGGGGCCGCGCGATGGCCGAGGCCGCCGCCGTCACCGAGACCGGCATGACGGCCGTGCTCGGCGGCGACGCCGACGAGGTGCTCGCCGCCATCGACAAGCACGGCCTCACCCCCGCCAACGTCAACGGCGCCGGCCAGGTCGTCGCCGCCGGGACGACGGAGCAGCTCGCGAAGTTCGCCGAGGAGCCGCCCGCCAAGGCGCGGCTGCGGGCGCTGTCGGTCGCCGGCGCCTTCCACACCGCCCACATGGCCCCCGCCGTCGACACCCTCCGCCGCCTGGCCCCCGGCGCCCCCGTCGCCGACCCCCGCACCAAGCTGCTGCAGAACCGGGACGGCGCCGTCGTCGCGTCCGGCCGCGACTTCGTCGGGCGCCTCGTCGAGCAGGTCAGCGCCCCCGTGCGCTGGGACGCGTGCATGGCGACGATGCGGGAGATCGGCGTCACCGGGATCATCGAGCTGCCCCCGGCCGGGACCCTGGTCGGGCTCGCCCGGCGCGAGCTGAAGGGCATCGAGCTGGTGGCCCTCAAGACCCCCGAGGACCTGGACAAGGCCCGCGAGCTGATCAAGGCGGACGCGGCATGACCGGCCTGCGCATCCCCGAGGCGGCCGCGGGCGCCCGCATCCTCGCGTTCGGCGACTACCGCCCGGCCCGGATCGTCACCAACGACGAGCTGTCGCGGACCGTCGACACCAACGACGAGTGGATCCGCACCCGCGTCGGCATCCAGGAGCGGCGGATCGCCGGCGACGACGAGGGCATCGTCGAGCTCGGCGTGCACGCGGGCGGCAAGGCCCTCGCCAACAGCGGCCTCGACCCGTCCGACATCGACCTGGTGATCCTCGCGACCTGCTCGGCGGAGTCGCCGATGCCCGGCCACGCGCCGCAGGTCGCGCACCGGCTCGGCATCGACGCGCCCGGTGCGTTCGACCTGAACGCCGCCTGCGCCGGCTTCTGCTACGCGCTCGGCACCGCCAGCGCCGCCGTCCGGGCGGGCAGCGCCCGCAACGTGCTGGTGATCGGGTCGGAGAAGATGTCCCAGTGGATCGACTGGACCGACCGCTCCACCAGCATCATCTTCGCCGACGGGGCGGGCGCCGCGGTCGTCACGGGCAGCGAGTCCCCCGGCATCGGCCCGGTCGTGTGGGGCAGCGCCGGCGAGAACTACGACAAGATCATCATTGACGACCGGCACTCGTTCATCCGGCAGGAGGGGCAGGCGGTGTTCCGCTGGGCCACCACCGCCATCGCGCCGGTCGCGCTGGAGGCGTGCGAGCGCGCCGGGATCGCCCCCGGCGACCTCGCCGCCGTCGTCCCGCACCAGGCCAACCTGCGGATCATCCAGGCCATCGCCCGGAAGATGAAGGCCACCAACGCCGTGGTGGCCGACGACATCGTGCACTCCGGCAACACCTCGGGGGCCTCCATCCCGCTGGCCCTGTCCCGCATGATCGAACGCGGCGACGTGCCGTCCGGCGCCCCCGCCCTCCTGGTGGGGTTCGGTGCCGGACTGTCCTACGCTGCCCAAGTCATCCAGATCCCGTAGGCCGTCACGCCTGCCCGCAGGCTCTGGACCAACCCATCGAAGGAGATAGCAGAACCATGGCAGTCGCCACCGAGCAGCAGATCCTGGACGGCCTCGCCGAGATCATCGACGAGATCGTCGGCATCGACAAGTCCGAGGTCACCCCGGAGAAGAACTTCATCGACGACCTCGACATCGACTCGCTGTCGATGGTGGAGATCGCGGTGGCCGCGCAGGACCGCTTCGGCGTCGAGATCCCCGACGACGAGCTGCGCAACCTGAAGAGCGTCCAGGACGTCATCAACTTCGTCCAGAAGCTCCAGAGCTAGTTCCGGCCGGTGGCCGGGCCGTGCTCCGCACGGGCCGGCCGCAGGGAGGGCGCGCCGCCGGGCCGCCCGGACGGGTCCGCACGGGCCCCGACGGCGTCCCGGGCCGGGCGCGCCCTGCCTCCACTCCCCCTCCAGTCCGCAAGGAGCATCTATGAGCAAGAGCCAGACCAGAGTCGTGGTGACCGGTCTCGGTGCAACGACTCCTCTCGGCGGAGACCTGCCGTCGACCTGGTCCGCCCTGCTCGCCGGAGAGTCCGGGATCCGCAGCCTGGACTGGGAGGGCGTCGAGGATCTGCCGGTCCGGTTCGCCGCCACGCTGAAGGTGGACCCGGCCGAGGTCATGCCGAAGCAGTCGCTGCGCCGGCTGGACCGCAGCCAGGCGATCGCGCTGATCGCGGCCCGCGAGGCGTGGACCGACGCGGGCTTCGCCCCGGCCGTCAGCAACAAGACCATGCGCAACGAGGAGCCCGCCGGCGTGCCCGGCGGCTTCGTCGTCGACGGCGACCGGCTGGGCGTCGTCGTCTCCAGCGGCATCGGCGGCCTGCACACCGCGCTGAACAGCTACGACGTGTACCGCGAGCAGGGCTGGTCGCGGGTGTCGCCGTTCACCGTGCCGATGCTGATGCCGAACGGCGCGTCCGGGCACGTCGGCATCGAGTTCGGCGCGACCGCCGGCTCGCACGCCCTGGTCAGCGCGTGCGCGTCCAGCGGCGAGGCCGTCGGCTACGCCATCGACATGATCCGCGCGGGCCGCGCCGACGTCGTCATCTGCGGCGGCACCGAGTCGTGCATCCACCCGCTGCAGATGGCCTCGTTCGGCCGCATGCGCGCGATGTCGACCCGCAACGACGAGCCGACGCGCGCGTCCCGGCCGTACGACAAGAACCGCGACGGCTTCGTGCTCGGCGAGGGCGCCGCCATGATCATCCTGGAGTCGGAGGAGCACGCCCGCGCCCGCGGCGCCCGCGTGCAGGGCGTCGCCGCCGGGTGCGGCTACTCCAACGACGCCTACGACATCGTGCTGCCGGACCCGAGCGGCGGCGGCCAGGCCAAGGCGATGCAGCGGGCGCTCGCCGACGCCGGGCTGCGGCCCGAGGACATCGTGCACATCAACGC
The DNA here is from genome assembly GCF_040299565.1 of Spirillospora sp. NPDC000708. Lineage (NCBI taxonomy): Bacteria > Bacillati > Actinomycetota > Actinomycetes > Streptosporangiales > Thermomonosporaceae > Spirillospora > Spirillospora sp. NPDC000708. The sequence continues at coordinate 487 of NZ_JBEPCJ010000052.1, read as the reverse complement.
GCACGCCACCTCGACCCCGTCCGGCGACGTCGCCGAACTGAACTCCATCAAGGCCGGCCTCGGCGAGGAGGCCGCCGCCAAGGTCGCCATCACCGCGACCAAGTCGATGACGGGGCACCTGCTGGGCGGCGCGGGCGCGCTGGAGTCGGTCTTCACGATCCTGGCGCTGCGGGACGGCCTCGTCCCGGCGGTCGCCAACCTGGAGGACCTCGACGACGAGGTCGACCTGGACATCGTGCGGGACGAGCCGCGCAAGCTCGCGGACGGGCCCGCCGCGGCGCTCAACAACTCGTTCGGCTTCGGCGGCCACAACGTCTCGGTCGCCTTCGAACGCGCTCTCTGACCGCGCACGTCAACGGCCCGGCGCGTCCGCTCTCGGACCCCCCGGGGCGGTGTGTTGGCCAACGCGGCGGCCCCCACAATGTCCCGCAATTGGGATGTCGATAATTACCCCCCCCACACACACCCGCAAGACGCCAGGCGGGGT